>DAITPV010000175.1:0-4988 GCA_036833435.1 Actinomycetota bacterium
GGCCTTCACCGCCTCACCGACCGTGGCCCCGGTGGCCACCAGTGCGACGTCCGAGCCGTCGCGAAGCTGAACGGCCTTTCCCAGCTCGAAGCGATATCCGTCGCCGTTGACGTCCTCCACTCCTTGCCGGGTCAGTCGGAGGAACGCGGGACCCTCGTGGTCGACCAGGTACTCCACCGCTCGTTCGGTCTCCACCGCGTCGGCCGGGTTGATCACCGCCATGTTGGGGAGCGTCCGGAGCATGGCGATGTCCTCCAGGGACATCTGCGAGTACCCGTCCTCGCCGACCCCGACGCCCGAGTGGGTCCCCACGATGCGAACGTTGGCTTCCTGGTAGGCCACCGACACCCTGATCTGCTCGAAGCGACCGCTGACGAAGCACGAGAACGAGCAGGCCCACGGGACCTTCCCCGACAGGGCCAGGCCGGAGGCGACGCCAACCATGTTGCTCTCGGCGATCCCGCACTCCACGAACCGGTCCGGGTACTTCTCGGCGAACTCCTCGGTGCGCGTGGAGTCCCGGAGGTCTCCGGTGAGCACCACCACTCGCTCGTCCTCCCCCATCCGGACGATGGACTCGCCGAACGCATCCCTGGTGGCAGCGCCCATCAGGTGGCTCGCAACTCCTCGATCGCTCGCTGGGCCTCTTCTGGCTTGGGAGCCTTCCCGTGCCACGCGGGGTCGAGCTCCATCCACGAGACGCCCTTGCCCTTCACCGTGTGAGACACGATGAACGTGGGCCGGTCGCTGACCACCTCGGCCTCGTCGAGGGCGTCCAGGACCTGCTCCATGTCGTGGCCGTCGATCTCCCGGACGTGCCAGTTGAAGCTCCGCCACTTGGCCACCACCGGCTCGATGTCCAGCCGCTCGGCGACCTTCCCGGTCTGCTGCACCTGGTTCTGATCGAGGATCGCGCACAGGTTGTCGAGCCCGCGCCGAGGAGCCAGCATCGCGGCCTCCCACACCTGACCGGCCTGGATCTCGCCGTCCCCGAGCATGCAGTACACCCGCCACGATGCTCGGTCCATCTTCCCGGCCAGGGCCATGCCCACGGCCACCGATAGGCCCTGGCCCAGCGACCCGGTGGAAGCCTCGATCCCCGGCAGGCGGGTTCGGTCGGGGTGCCCTTGAAGGCGCGACCCGATCTTGCGGAGCGTGTTGAGCTCCTCCTCGGGGAAGAACCCCAGCTTGGCCATGGCGGCGTACACGATCGGGATGCAGTGCCCCTTGGACAGCACGAACCGGTCCCGGTCGGGCCAGTGAGGCTCATCGGGCCGGAGCCGGAGCTTGTGGAAGAACAGCGCGGTGACCATCTCCGCTGCGGAAAGGGTGCCGCCGGGGTGCCCGGACCCCGCCTCCGTGATCATCTCGATGTCGGTGATCCGGAGGTCGCGGGCCACCTCCTTCAGCCGATCGACCAGGGCCGCCCGGTCCGTGTCGGTGCGCAGATCCACGCCTCTACCCTATCCATCCTCCCCGTCGGCGGAAGCCCGGGCCCGAAGCGCCGCCTCGATCAGCCGATCGAGATCTCCGTCCATCACCCGCTCCACGTTGCCGATCTCCACGCCGGTTCGGTGGTCCTTGACGAGCTGGTAGGGGTGGAGAACGTAGGAGCGGATCTGCGAGCCGAACTCTATGTCCCGCCGCTCCCCTCGCAGGCTCTCGATCTTCTCCTCCCGCTTGCTGCGAGCCAGGTCCGCCAGTCGGGCCTTGAGGATCCGCATGGCCACGGCCCGGTTCTGCATCTGGCTCCGCTCGTTCTGGCAGGCCGCGGTGATCCCGGTGGGGACATGGGTGATGCGCACGGCGGAGTCGGTGACGTTGACGTGCTGGCCGCCGGCGCCGGTGGACCGGTAGGTCTCGATCCGGAGGTCCTTGGGATCGATGTCCACCTCTACCTCGTCGGGGATCAGGGGGATCACGTCGAGGCTGGCAAACGACGTGTGCCTCCGCCGGGATGCGTCGAACGGGGAGATCCGCACCAGGCGATGTACACCGCGCTCGGTGGACAAGAGACCATAGGCGTTCCGGCCCTTGACGATGAACGTTGCGCTCTTCAGCCCGGCCTCGTCGCCGGGGTTCACCTCGTCGAGCTCGACCTCGAGGCCCTCGCGCTCGGCCCACCGGAGGTACATCCGAAGCAGCATCTCCGCCCAGTCCTGGGACTCCGTTCCGCCGGCGCCGGCGTGCAGGCTGGCGACCGCGTCGTTCTGGTCGTACTCCCCGGAAAGCAGCGAGGCCAGCTCCAGCTTGGCGACGTCGGACTCGAGACGAGCGAGGGCCTGCTGCAGCTCCTTCTCGGTGTCGGCGTCCAGGGACTCTTCGATCAGCTGGTCGAAGACCTCCGCTTCCTCGAGCTGTTCCGCGAGGGTGTCGTACCGTTCAATGTCCGCGCGAGCCGCGGCGAGCGCCTTGGTCAGCTCCTGGCCCCGGGAGGGGTCGTCCCACACCCCGGGCTCGCTGATCTTCCGCTCGAGCTCCCCGGCCTGCTGCCTTTTGCGGTCGAGGTCAAAGGTACTCCTTCGCGCTCGCCAGCCGTTCGGACAGCTTCTTCACGCGCTCGGTGTACTCGGTCATCCGCGTTCAGGCCGTGGCGCCGTGGCACTTCTTGTACTTCCGGCCGGAACCGCAGGGACACGGAGCGTTCCGAGGGATCTTGCCGGACGCCTGTCCGCCGCCGTCGCCGCCTTCGGACTCCTTGCCCGGTCCCGATTCCACCACCCGCTGGGGGCGAGGGCGGGCGGGCTCGTCCTTGCGGACCAGATCGACCCGGTAGATGTACCGGACGAACTCCTCGACGATGGAGCCCTTCAGGGTCTCGAACATCTCGTGGGCCTCGCGCTGGTACTCCACGAGCGGGTCTCGCTGGCCGTAGGCCCGGAGGTGGATCCCCTCCTCCAGGTAGTCCATCTCGTGGAGGTGCTCCCGCCACTTGTTGTCGGTCACCGACAGCAGGACCATCCGCTCGAGCTCCCGCATCACGTTCTCGCCCAGCTCCTGCTCCCGCCGCTCGTACGCGCCGATGGACTCCTCGAGGACCTTCCGGGTGATCTCCCCGGCGTCGTCGATCCCCTCGACGTCGGTCTTCTTCAGCTCGCTGGGATAGGTGCCGTGGATCGAGGTCAGCAGCCCCTCCAGGTCCCACTCCTCCGAGTAGATCTCCGAGCTGACGTACTGAGCCGCGGTCCCCTCGATGACCTCGGCCACCATGTCCAGGGCCTGGTCGCGGAGGTCCTCCCCCTCCAGGATCCGGCCCCGGTCGCCGTAGACGATCTGGCGCTGGGTGTTCATCACGTCGTCGTACTTCAGGACGTTCTTCCGTCGCTCGAAGTTGACCGCCTCAACCTGCTTCTGGGCGTTCTCGATGGCCCGGCTGACGATTCGAGCCATGATGGGCTCGTCCTCGGGCCACTTGAACCGGTTCATGATCGACTCGATGCGCTGCGCGGCGAACAGCCGCATCAGGTCGTCCTGCAGCGAGAGGTAGAACCGGGACTCTCCGGGGTCGCCCTGGCGGCCCGACCGTCCACGGAGCTGGTTGTCGATCCGCCGCGACTCGTGGCGCTCGGTGCCCAGGACGTACAGCCCGCCCAGCTCCACGATCTCGTCGTGCTCGGCGTCGCTCTGCTTCTTGAACCGCTCGAAGATGGGCTCGTACTCCCGCTCGTACTGCTCCCGCTCTTCGGGGTCCAGCTCGAACAGCAGGTACCGGTCGTTGTCCCACTCGTTGGCGGCCATCTCCTGGCGGGCCAGGTACTCGGGGTTGCCGCCCAGCATGATGTCCACGCCTCGTCCGGCCATGTTCGTGGCCACGGTCACCGCGTGCTTGCGGCCGGCCTGGGCGATGATCATGGCCTCTTTCTCGTGATGCTTGGCGTTCAGGACGTGGTGGGGAACGCCGCGCCGGTTCAGGTATCCGGCCAGCCGCTCGGACTTCTCGATCGACACCGTCCCCAGGAGCACCGGCTGCCCTCGCTCGTGGCGCTCCGCGACGTCCTCGACCACCGCCTTCCACTTGGCGTCCTCGGTCTTGTAGATGAGATCTTGCTGGTCCAGGCGGATCATGTCGCGGTTGGTGGGGATCTCCACCACCCCGAGCTTGTAGACCTCCTCGAACTCCCGGGCCTGGGTCTTGGCGGTTCCGGTCATGCCGGCGAGCTTGTCGTACATCCGGAAGTAGTTCTGGATCGTGATCGTGGCGAGTGTCTGGTTCTCTTCCTTGATTCGGACGCCTTCCTTGGCCTCGATGGCCTGGTGGAGGCCCTCGGAGTACCGCCGGCCGTCGAGGACCCGGCCGGTGAACTCGTCGACGATGAGGACCTGGCCGTCCTTGACGATGTACTCGACGTCCCGCTTGTACAGCTCCTTGGCTCGCAGGGCGTTCTGGAGGTGGTGGACGAGCGGGGTGTGGACGTGCTCGTACAGGTTGTCGACCCCCACGTACTCCTCGACCTTGGTGACTCCCACCTCTGTCACCGCCACGGTGTGCTTGGCCTCGTCCACCTCGTAGTCCGTGTCCCGCCGCAGCCGAGGAGCCAGGCGGGCGAAGGTCTGGTACCACTTGGCGGAGTCCTGAACCGGCCCGCTGATGATCAGCGGGGTTCGGGCCTCGTCGATGAGGATGGAGTCCACCTCGTCGACGATGGCGAAGTGGTGGCCTCGCTGGACCATGTCCTCCTTGCGCATGGCCATGTTGTCGCGGAGGTAGTCGAACCCGAACTCGTTGTTGGTCCCGTACGTGATGTCTGCCGCGTAGGCGGGGCGGCGCTCCTCCGGCCGCATCTGGGCCTGGATCAGGCCGACGGACACCCCCAGGAGCCGGAAGATCGGGCTCATCCATTCGGAGTCTCGCTTGGCCAGGTAGTCGTTGACCGTGACCACGTGCACACCGTCCCCGGTGAGCGCGTTGAGGTAGGCGGGCATCGTGGACACGAGGGTCTTGCCCTCGCCGGTCTTCATCTCGGCGATGTTGCCCTCGTGGAGGGCCG
>DAITPV010000176.1:0-4962 GCA_036833435.1 Actinomycetota bacterium
AGGCTTGGTGGCTTGGTCGTCCCCGCCGGTCTCCTGCGGGCCCTCAGCCGGTGGCTGAGGTGCCTCTGTTGCTGGCTGCTTGGTCTCGGCCGATCCCGGCCGGGACGTGCTGCCTTTTCCTCGGCCCCTGCTCCGGCGACGCCGGGGGCGGGGGCCGGCCTCCTGGGATCTCTGCTCGGCGTCTGCCGGGAGATCCGGAGATTGCTCCGTCATTCCACGTTCCTTTCCACTCGGGGAGCCTGGGGCTCCCTTCCGGCCTCGGGGCCGGGCCGCGCGCGTCGCGAACGGCGACGCGGGCCTCGGCCTGCCGGGCCGGCACGATTCCAACGGGCCCCATTCCCCTCAGGGCGCGCTCGGACGAACGAACGTTCGAGGGCCTGGTCGACTCTCCGGAAGGAGAGGAACCAAATGAGGGGTGATTCCGGGGCACTGCACCCAGCATAGCAGGGCGCCCGGCAGTCGCCTTTATTTGAACCGCCGCATGTGGATATTCAGCAGGAGACCGATGCCCATGAAGTTCGTGATGGCCGAGGTCCCCCCGTAGGAGACCAGGGGTAACGGGATGCCGGTCACCGGCATGATTCCCATGGTCATCCCGATGTTCACGAAGACCTGGAAGGCCATCATGGCCACGATCCCGGTGGCCAGGTAGGTGCCGAACTTGTCCTTGGACATCAGGGCCGTCCGGAACCCCCGCCACAGGAGCAGCGCGAACAGCCCGAGGAGCACCACCGCCCCCATGAACCCCAGCTCCTCTCCGACCACGGTGAACACGAAGTCGGTGTGCTGCTCCGGGACGAAGTCGAGGTTCGTCTGGGTGCCGTTGAGGTATCCCTTGCCGGTCAGCCCGCCGGCGCCGATGGCGATCTCGGCCTGGGCCCGGTTGTACCCGGCGCGCAGGGGGTCGGCGGCGGGATCCAGGAAGCTGATCAGCCTGGCGATCTGGTAGTCCTTCACGATCCCCAGCTGGAGGGCGATGATCGCCCCGAAGATCGCCGCCAGCACCATGATCCCGATGTGCCGGGCCCGGGCCCCGGACACCACCAGGAGCGAGATGAGGACGGCGGCGAACACCATGGTGGTTCCCACGTCCGGCTGCAAGAAGATCAGGCCCATGGGGATCGCGGCGATGCCCGCGGCTCGCCACACGTTGTCCAGCCGCACCTCCCGGAGCTCGGACAGGTACGCGGCCAAGAACGCCACGAAGGTCAGCTTGGCGAACTCCGAGGGCTGGAACTGGAACCCGAACAGGGTGATCCACCGCTGGGCACCGGCGGTCTCCTCCCCGATCGGGGTGAGGACCAGGAGGAGCAGGAACACCACGACCCCGAAGGCGATCCCGGAGTACACCTTGACCAGGCGGTAATCGAACGTGGCCGTGATGATCATGGCCACCAGGCCGAGCATCATGAACGCGAGCTGCTTCTTGAGGTAGAAGCCCGGGTCCTCGCCCAGCGACGCCAGGCTCTGGTTGGTGGCCGAATACACCATGAACAACCCGTAGGTCGACAGGGCGATCGCCGTGAACACCAGGGTGCCGTCGATGTGTCGGAGGAGGCCCTGCTCCCGCCCGATCCATCGCCCGAACGTCGCTTCCATCAGTCCGTGGCTCCCTCGCTGATCTGGAACGCCCCGGGCTCGAGGTCCAGGAGGCCCTCCAGGATCCGGCGAACGATGGGAGCGGCAACCTGGGAGCCGTGGCCTCCCTGCTCGACCACGGCCACCACCACGAACTCCGGAGCGTCCGCCGGGGCGAAGGCCGCGAACCACGAGTCGGGCTGCTTCCCGGCCACCTCGGAGGTGCCGGTCTTGCCGGCCACCGGATGCTCGTCCAGGGGGAATCCGATGAATGCCCCGGTGGCCGTCCCCGAACCCGAGGACACCACGCCCCGCAGCGCGTTCCCGATTGCCGCGAGTGTGGCCTTGGTGGCCGGCACCCGACCGACCCGTTCGCCCTCGAACCGGCGGATCACCGTCCCATCGGGCCGTTGAACCCGAAGAGCGACCTGGGGTCGGTACAGCGTCCCCCCGTTGGCGATGGCGCTATACGCCGTGGCCATCTGGAGCGGGGTGACCAGCACGTCTCCCTGGCCGATGGACATGTTGATGTTGTCCCCGGGCAACCACGTGGGCTCGGGGAACAGATCGGGGTACTTGGCGTTGACCTCCTGCTTCCAGGAGGCGTCCGGCACCCTCCCCGGGGTCTCGCCGGGGATGTCGATCCCCGTGACGTCATCGAATCCCCACTTCCGCAGCTCGTGCTGCATGAAGTCGCCGCGGCCGTGCTCCCGGTCCACCCAGAAGTCCAGCCCGTAGTTGTAGAAGACCGTGTCACACGACTGGATCAGCGACTCGGCGAACGAGATCGTCCCCGCATCACTCTCCTTCCAGTTGTGGAACACGGTGCCCGAGGTGTCGCCGGGGACCACGAACTCGGCGGGGCATGGATAGAACCCGTCGGTCTCCGCGTACCCCCCCCGCACGGCGGTGGCCGCCACGAACGGCTTGAACGTGGAACCGGGAGGATACTGCCCGGCGATGGCCCGGTTGTTGAGTGGAAAGTTGGCGGACGGCCGCTTCAACGCGTCGAACTCCTGCTCCGTGAGCCCGTCGAGGAAGATCGCCGGGTCGTACGTCGGTGCGGATGCCAACGCCAGGACGTGGCCGTCGTTTGGGTTCATGACCACCACCGCACCCCCCGTGGCCTTGAGGTAGGTGCCCGATCCCTCATCCACCAGGGTTCGTGCCGCGCCGATGGCTTCTTGAAGGGTCGACTGGGCCAGGGTCTGGATCTCCCCGTCGATGGCCAGGACCAGCTCGTTGCCCGGCTTGCCGTCGTCGAATCCCAGCCTCCCCTGCAGCTCCCCACTGGCGTCGACCTCCTGCTTGAGCCAGCCATCCTCGCCCCGGAGGTACTGCTCGTAGGCCTGCTCGACGCCTCCCCGGCCCACCAGCTGCCCCGGCAGATGGTCGGAGAAGGACGGATCGCGGAGCTCCTCCGGGCTGATCTCTCCGAGATACCCGAGGAGCTGGGCCGCCAGGTCGCCGTGCACGTACTCGCGCAGGGCCATCTCCTGGTAGTCGACGCCGGGAAAGTCCTCGGAGTGCTCACGGAGGTACAGCGCCACGGTCTCCGGGGCGCCCACATAGACGGGGACCGGCTGGTACGGGAGGAAGTCCGGATCGTTGTACCGCTCCGTCAGCTCCTCCACGGGGACGCTCAGGAGCTCCGACAGGCGGAACAGGGTCTCCTCGACGTTCTTGACCTCCTGCCGGTCGATGGTGATGGCCACCGCCGACACGTTGTCGACCAGGGGCTGGCCGTTGCGGTCCAGGATGCGGCCTCGCGGGGCGGAGACGGGGATCAGCCGGACGAAGTTGCCCTCCGCCCGCTCCCGATACTCCTCCGCCGCGAGGACCTGGAGGAACCACAGGCGAGTGACCAACGCCGCGAACGCGAAGGCGATCACCGCGGCGAGCGCGGTCATCCGCCGGCCGAGCTTGGGATCGGTCACTTCACCACCGGTGGACCTTCTTGACCCTGGACAGCTCCGCGACCCGGCGTATGACCGGATACAGGAGCGGGGTCAGCACGGCATTGTAGACGGCCGACAACAGGGCAACGCGCAGCAGGAACAGCGGCCCCGCGGGAAGCTGGCCCAAGAGGAACGAGACGAACCCGTAGAACATCACGCCGACGGCAGTGGACACCCCGACCAGGATCATCGGGAGGGCCGGACTCTGCGTGGTGGTGAATTGCCGGGTGACCCCCACCACGTAGCCGAGGAGGGTCAGGGTCAGCGCGGTGATGCCCTTGGGCTGGTCCAGAAGGAAGTCCTGAGCCATGCCGGCGGTGAACCCCCCGATGGCTCCCGACGAGGGACCTTCGAGCATGGCCAGGATCGTGGTCACCAGGTACATGAGCTCCGGCTTGGCCCCACCGAGCTTGATCTGGGAGAAGATCGTCGACTGAAGGAGGAGGGCCGTGATGACGATCGCGGCCCAGGCGAGGGTGCGTCGCACCCGGCCATTGTACGGAGGGTGCCCGAGTACGTCCCCGCGACGCTAGCGAAGCGTCGAAGGCGAGGGGCTCACCTCTTCTTCAGGTGGGACCGTCTCGTCCTCGTTGTCCGTCAACGGCGGAAGGCTCGGCTCTTCCGCGGGCGCCTGCTCGTCCGCGTCGGCCACAACGGGAACCCGGGTCACCAGCAGGACGTGGCTGAGGGTGGAGAAATCCACGTTGGGCCGGACCAGGACGCCGGGAGACAGCCCACCTTCGTCCGGATCGACCCGCTCCACCACCCCGATGGGGATCCCCGGGGGGAACAGGCTCTCCTCACCGGACTCCAACTGATAGCCGGAGGTCTCCACGATCTCCCCGGGAGCCACCTCGGTCTCCTGATCGATCAGCTCCAGGGTGAGCGGCTCCTCCCGCTGGCCGGTCAGCAGGCCTCGCTCCCGGCTTGACGCCAGCCGGGAAGCAACCGACGAGTCGGGGTCGATGATCAGCATCACGGTCGCCGAGGACGGTGTCACCTGGGTCACCCGGCCCACCAGCCCCAGCCCCGAGATCACCGGCATATCCACGCTGACGCCGTCGTCGGCGCCACGGTCGATGATCAGCCCCCACTCGAAGTTCGAGGGCGCCTCTGCGATGACCGTGGCTCCGAAGGTGTCGTAGCCCACCTGGTCCTCGATGGCCACCAGCTCCCGGAGCTCGGCGTTCTCGCTCCGGAGGGTGAGGATCTCCTGTCGCTCCCGGCGGAGCAGGGCGATCTGCTCCTCGAGGGCCCGGTTCTGCTCCGCCAATGACCCCGCCCGGAACACGTTTCCGAAGAACGATCCGATCGGCCGGAACACTGCGGCGATCCCTTCCTGGAGCGGGGTGATCACCGCCGCCGCGGCTCGGCCGATCGTGGCCATCGGTCCCTCGCGCTCGGTCGTCCGCGCGCTCATGGCCGT
>DAITPV010000177.1:0-4950 GCA_036833435.1 Actinomycetota bacterium
TGGACTTCGCTCATCCCCCTCGCTCCATGCGGTCGCTGGTGGCCATGCTGGCCGGGGCCATCGACTCGCTCCCCACCGAAGACAAGGCCCTGGTGACGTTCGGACGCTCGTGGGGACGAAGCTGGGCCTCCAGGCGGAAGCGCGGCAACGGATCGGTCCCCCGGAGCCGGCGGGGGCGGGTCCAGTTCCTCACCCGCGAGCTCCGTGACTGGGGCTGGGAGCCGGCGGCGATCCGGGACAACGGCTCGGTCCGCATCGTGACCGGCCGCTGCCTGTTCCACGACCTGGTGCCCCACTCGGACCGTTGTTGTGCGCTCGAGCAGGGTCTTCTCACCGGGCTGGTGGCGTCGATGGTCAACGGCCACGCCCGGGTGGAGCGGGCCCAGGGCTGCGAGCTCGCTGTCGTTCTCTAAGAGCTCGTCTGCCCGTCCCCGCGGTTCATCTGCTTCATGGCGTCGAGGAAGGGTCCGAACAGCTCCACGGGGATCGGAAGCACCAGGGTGGAGTTCTTCTCCGCCGCCACCTCCGTCATGGTCTGGAGCAACCGGAGCTGGTAGGCGATGGGGTGGCGGGCGATGACCTCAGCCGCCTGTGACAGCTTCTCGGATGCCTGGAACTCGCCCTCGGCGTTGATGACCTTGGCCCGGCGGGTCCGCTCGGCCTCCGCCTGACGGGCCATGGCCCGCTGCATGGTGTCGGGGAGGTCCACGTCCTTGATCTCCACCAAAGTGACCTTGATGCCCCACGGCTCGGTGAGCTCATCGATGACGATCTGGAGCTGATCGTTGAGGGTCTCCCGCTTGGCCAGGAGCTCGTCGAGCTCGGCCTTGCCCAGGATCGATCGAAGAGTGGTCTGGGCGATCTGCGACGTGCCCAGCAGATAGTTCTGGATCTCCACGACCGCGCGCACCGGATCGACCACGTTGAAGTAGATGACCGCGTCGACCCGGACCGTGACGTTGTCGCGGGTGATGATGTCCTGTGGCGGGACGTTCATGGTCACGGTCTGGAGGTTGACCTTCACCATCCGGTCGATGAACGGGATGATGAAGAACAGCCCCGGCCCCTTGGCCGCCGCCAGCACCCGGCCCAGGCGGAAGATGACCCCTCGCTCGTACTCCTGGACGATCTTGATGGCCTTCACCAGCACGATCAGCATCAGGAACACGACCACGCCGATGATGATCAGCGTCTCCATCCGGTCACTCCTCCCTCTTCTCTTCCTTCTCTTCAGCCTGAACGATGAGCAGCAGCCCGTCGACCCGGCGGACCCGGATCTTCGATCCCGTGGGGATGGGGCCGTTGAGCGCGCGAGCCTTCCACAGCGCTCCCTTGACCCACACCTGACCCTCCGGTGACAGGTCGGCCCGAGCCTCACCCGGCAGGCCCACCAGTCCTTCCTGTCCGGTGATCGGGGCTCGCCGGCGGGACCGGAGGGCCACGGTCATGGCGAACCCGAAGAACAGCACGCTTCCGAGGACCACCGCACCCACCAGCCACGGAGAGATCGCGATCTCGGGAGAGACTCCCGCGAACAGCAGGAGCGAGCCCACCGCCAGGGTGATCGCACCGCCGGCGGTGAACACTCCGAGCCCCGCGGTGAACACGTCGATGGTGAACAGCACCAGGCCGAGCAGCAGGAGGACCAGTCCGGCGATGCTGATCGGAAGCACCGACAGGGCGTACAGGGCCAGGATGATGGCCACCGCGCCGCCGATCCCCGCCACGCCAAGTCCCGGCTGCGACAGCTCGAACACGATGGCCCAGAACCCCAGGATCAGGAAGAGGTACGCCACCGTGGGATCGGTGACCGCGTGGAGGATCCGGGTGATCAGCCCCGGTTGATGGAACCTGATCGTCACCGGCCGTTCCTCGGTGGCTTGGGTCACCAGGGTCTGGGGCCCGGCGATGGTCTCCACCTCCATGCCGTCGAGGTCCCGGAGGAGCTCGGTGAGAGACACGGCCACCACCTCGATCACCCCGCGGTCCAGGGCCTCATTCGCGGTGATCGCTTCGCTCTCCCGGACCGTGGCCTCGGCGAACTCCACCTCGCGGCCTCGCTCCTCGGCCAGGCTTCGGAGCAGCGCGGCCGCATCGTTGACGGCCTTCTCCTCGGTGGCTCCCGACAGCTCTCCCCCCAGGTCCACCGGGTGGGCGGCTCCCAGGTTCGTGGCGGGAGCCATGGCCGCCACGTGGGACGCGTACACCAGGAACACCCCCGCGGATGCGGCCCGGGCTCCCGGGGGACCGACCCACACGATCACCGGAACCGGCGACGTGGTGATGTCCTGGACCATGTCCCGCATCGACACGTCGAGGCCGCCCGGCGTGTCGAGCTGGATGATCACCGCCCCGGCCCCCTCATCGACCGCTCGCTCGAGCTCCGTCGACAGATAGCCCGCGGTGGTGGGATCGATCACCCCTTCCAGCTCCACCACTTCGACCACGTGCTGTTCCTGGGCCCAGGTGGACTGGCCGGTGCTGAGGATGAGCGCCGCGGCCGCGAAGCAGCCCAGCGCCAGTCGTCTCACGTCGAGGCGATGGTACCAAGGGGTCGAGAACTGCACTCTTCAGAGTTCCGGGAGGTTATCCTTGACCCCCCTTCCCATGAGCGGAACCCGGCGCACGTCCACGACGCAGTCCATCGGAGAGCACCTATTGCGCCTGGTGCTGCTGGGACTGGTCATTGTGTTCGGGGCCATGATGTTCGCCGCGGCGCTGTTGCCTCCAGTGGGGGCCGCGGGACGTGCGGTGCAGGAGTTCGCCGACGAATTCAACCAGATCGGCACCGACGTCGACCTCCACTTCCCCAGGATCCCCGAGCGCTCCACGATCTACGCCGCCGACGGCTCGATCCTGGCCACGCTGTTCCTGGACGAGAACCGGAAGATCGTCCGGCTCAACCAGGTTCCCGACCTGGCCCGGGACGCGGTCATCGCCATCGAGGACGACGAGTTCTACGAGCATCCTGGGCTGGACTTCCAGGGGATCGTCCGGGCTCTGCTGGCCAACGTGAAGGCCGGCACGATCCAGCAGGGCGCCTCCACGATCACCCAGCAGCTGGCTCGCAACGTGTTCTCGGTGATCGGCACCGAGGACACCCTGGCCCGGAAGATCCAGGAGGCCCGGGTGGCCATGCGCCTGGAGGAGCGGTACTCCAAGGACGAGATCCTGGAGCTGTACCTCAACGAGGTCTACTTCGGGCGCGGCGTGTACGGGATCGGCACCGCGTCCGAGTACTACTTCGGCAAGAAGCCCGGCAAGCTCGCGTTGCCGGAGGCCGCCATGCTCGCCGGCCTGATCTCCTCTCCGGAGACGTACTCCCCGGTGAACGATCCCGACGCGGCCATGGGACGAAGGAACGTGGTCATCGACCGCATGGCCGAGCTCGGGATGGTCGGCGTGGAAGAGGCCACCGCGGCCAAGGCCACCGACCTGAAGCTGGACATCACCGAGGTGGGGAACGAGGACGCCAGGTTCCCGTTCTTCGTCGAGTACCTGAAGGCCCAGATCCTGGACGACCCGCGGTTCGGCCCCACCAGGAGGGCCCGGATCAAGACCCTGTTCCAGGGGGGCCTGAAGATCTACACCACGCTGGACCCCTCGCTGCAGCGGGCCGGCGAGGCCATCGTGCGCAACCACCTTCCCGCTCCGTCGGACCCCGAGGGTGCGGTGGCATCGGTGGACGTCAAGACCGGAGCGGTCAAGGCCCTGGTGGCCAGCACGGAGTTCGAGGACTCCCAGGTCAACCTGGCCACCGGCCAGGGCGGGACGGGACGCCAGTCGGGCTCGGCGTTCAAGCCGTTCACCCTGGTCGCGGCACTGGAGCAGGGCATCCCCGTCGGCAAGGTGTACAAGGCCTCCTCCGGCCAGTACGTCGACTGCGGGGCGTACGGGGGGATGTACCAGGTGTTCAACGCCGGGGACGGCGGCGGCACCGGGTACGTGGACCTTCGGACGGCCACCGCCGGATCGATCAACGCGGTGTTCGTGCAGCTGGCCGTCGACGCCGGCGTGCCGAATGTGGTCGACGCCGCCCACCGGATGGGGATCGTCAGCCCCCTCCCACCGTTCTGCTCGGTAACCCTGGGAACCGCGGAGGTGACCCCGCTGGAGATGGCCTCTGCCTTCACCACGCTTGCCCATGAGGGCGTGCACTGCCAGCCGTTCGCCATGACGCGGGTGGAGACCCGCACCGGGAAGCAGATCCTGTCGCAGAAGCGCGGAACGTGTGAAGAGGTCGTGGACCCAGAGGTGGCCAACGACGTGGCCGGGCTCCTCGGCCTGGTGGTGGACCAGGGGACCGGGACCGCCGCCGCCCTGGGGAACTGGGACGTGTTCGGGAAGACCGGGACGACGAACGACTCGGCCGATGTGTGGTTCTCCGGGTGCACCCGGCAGATCTGCTCGGCGACGTGGGTCGGCCATCCCGAAGCCCGGGTCCCGATGCCGGGGGCATACGGCGGCACGGTGGCCGCGCCCATCTGGCACGACTTCATGCTCCGGGCCATGCAGGGCCTGCCGTCGCTGCCGCTCCCCGCCGCGCCGGTTCCCGAGCAGGCTCAGGTCCCCAACGTCGTGGGAGCCACCCAGAAGGACGCCATCGAGACCCTGGTGGACGCGAACTTCACCCCGATCGTGACGATGGTCCCGGGATCGGAACCGGCGGGGACCGTGGTGTCCCAGTCGCCCGGTGGAGGGGCCACGGTGACGGCGGGAGGCCGAGTGACCATCTCCGTGAGCAACGGGGAGATCGAGGAGACCACCGTGCCGAACGTCGTCGGGCTGGAGCGGACCACGGCCGCCGAGACGCTGCGCCAGGCGGGGTTCCGGGTCACGGTCGACATCAGCGCCACGGATCAATCGCAGTTCGACGGCATCGTCATCGCCCAGACCCCGGACCCGGGCACCCCCCTCGTCGGGGGGGCCTCGGTGACCATCGCGGTGGGC
>DAITPV010000178.1:0-4932 GCA_036833435.1 Actinomycetota bacterium
CCTACGACACCCTGTCCAAGAAGGAGCGGAAGGCCAAGCACCTGTCGGCGGCCGACTTCATCGAGGAGACCTGGACGGGTGAGGAGGACGAGATCGTGGAGGTGGTGGCCTCCCACCTCCTGGAGGCGTACCAAGCTGCGCCGGATGCACCCGACGCAGAGGAGATCAAGGCCCGGGCTCGAGTCGCACTGGTCCGGGCCGGCGAGCACGCGGCGTCCCTGGCTGCGAACGAGGAAGCCCAGCGGTACTTCGACCGGGCCGGGGAGCTGGCCGACGATCCGCAGGTGCGGGCCGAGCTGCTCGAGCAGGCGGGGATGGCCGCGCGGATCGCCGGCGATACGGAGGGGTCGGTCACCAGGTTGGAGGAGGCCATCTCCCTGTTCCGTGGCGAGGGCGCGCTCCACCCGGCGGCCCGCGTCGAGGCCCGCCTGGGGGACGCCCTGTGGGATCGTGGCCGGTTCCGAGATGCGGTCGAGAGGATGGACCGCTCCTTCAAGGTCCTCGCCGACGAGGAGCCGGACGCCGACCTCGCCGCACTGGCGGCGGCGCTGGGCCGATTCCAGTTTTTCGCCGGTGATGTGGAGACGGCCAGGGAGCGGATCGAGACCGCTCTCGACATCGCCGAGGGACTGTGGCTGCCGGATGTCCTTTCCGAGGCCCTCAATACCAAGGCGATCATCCTGTACTCGGGGCTCGATCGGCGCCGGGAGGGGTTCGCGCTGCTCAAGTACGCGCTTGAGGTGGCCGTGGAGAACGACGTCCCTCAGGCGGCCCTGCGCGCCTACTACAACCTCGCCGACCTGGCACAGTGCGATGACCGGTACGTCGAGGGCCGGGGATACATGGAGAGAGGCCTGGCACTGGCGCGGCGCATCGGGAACCGCTACTGGGAGCTGCAGATGCTGGGGCAGGTCTACTCGCTCTATGCACTCGGTGACTGGGATCAGGCTGTAGCCATGATGGACCAGCTTCCCCGAGACCGGGTGCTGGAATCTCGAGGGGCATTCCTGCACTTCAATGAGGTCCTCCCGGCGATCCATTTCCAACGAGGTGAGCTCGAAGCGGCCCTGCAGGCCCTCGAGGTGTTCCCGGCCGCGGCGACGTCGGATGACGTGCAGGAGCGCTCCAGCTACTCGTTGGGACAGGCCTTCCTGCTGCGATACGAGGGCAAGCCCGAGGAGGCGTTCGAGCTGGCCCTGTCGGCGTTCAACTGCCGCGACGAGATGGGGCTCGGAAGCGAGATCACCAAGGAAGCGTTCGCGGAGGCGGTCGAGGCCGCCTTCGACCTGGAAGACCTGGACAAGGCCGAGGAGCTCATCCAGGTCGTGGAAGGCGAGCCGCCGGGGAAGCGTTCCCGGACCCTCCACGCTCACACCATCAGGTTCCGGGCCCGCCTGGCAAGCGCCCGTGGTGAGGATGCCGGACTTCTGTTCGACCGTGCGGCTGAGATGTTCCGTGAGCTCGGAGTTCCGGTCTGGCTGGCGATGACCCTGCTGGAGCGCGCGGAGTGGCTGGCCGCCACCGGGAAGACCCCGGAGGAGGGACCCCTGGCCGAGGCCCGGGAGATCTTCGAGCGGCTGAAAGCGGTTCCGTCGCTGGATCGGGTGAACGCCCTGGCCGGCACTCCGGCCACCGCCGCACTGGAAGGGTCCTGAGGGGGGAACGAACCGCCCGCCAGCCCCGTCCAACGTTCATGAAAGCACTCACGCTGCTGGTCGCCCTTGCCCTGGTCGGTTGTGCCGAACGGGGAGCGCCGAGAGCGGCGCCGGATCAGCCCACCGGAACGATCGTCGACCCCTCGGAGCCGATCCCCTCGCCCTCTCCCCGGATCGTGCCGCCACGGGAGGGTCTGGTGAATCTCCATCCCCAGCCGTGGGACGATGCCAAGCCGCTCGATGACCGCACCCTGCTGGTGACGTTCTACGGCGGCGTCGAGGCGTGCTACGGCGTCGATCGTGTGGAGGTCGAGGAGAGCGACGACGCGGTGACCATCACGCTGTTCACGGGAACCGTGCCCGGGGACCAGGTGTGTATCGAGCTCGCGGAGTTCCAGGGCGTCGAGGTGACGTTGGATGAGGCCCTGGGCGACCGCGAAATCGTCGACGGCGCCGCTTAGCGAACGTCCCAGGCCAGCAGCACGTCCCGGCCCACCAGGTGCACAGAGCGGTTCTCGAGACCAAGTCCGTCGCGGATCCGGTCGATCCGGAGATCACCCACCGCCTCCGTGCCGGTGCCGATGATCGTCGGGGCCACGGAGACCACCAGTCGATCGACCAGGGCGGCCGAGAGCATCGAGGTGATCAGCCGGGCCCCGCCCTCCACCAGCAGCGACGCCACGCCGGCGTCGTGGAGCATCCGCATCGCCGAGGACAGATCCACGCCCTCGGGACCCTCCTCGGCCACCGCGACGGCCACGTGCAGCGCCTTCAGCGCCTCCCGGCGAAGCGGATCGGCTCGGTCCGTGGTGATCACCATGGTTCCGGGGCCACCGTTGAGCACGGCGGCGTCGAGCGGAAGCCGCAGTGTGGAGTCGAGGACCACGCGGAGCGGAGAACGGCCGGGGACCATCCGCACCGTCAGCTTGCAGTCGTCACGGACCACCGTCCCCACCCCGACCATCACCGCATCGCAGGCCGCGCGCAGCGCGTGGGCCACCCGGCGCTCCTCGTCACCGCTGATCCAGCGGGAGTCGCCGTCCGCAGTGGCGATCCGCCCGTCGATGGTCTGGGCGTACTTGAGGATCACCCGGGGACGCGACGATGGCGACGGTCCATCGCCGATCAGGCCGGTCACGTCGACGGGCTCGCCGGGGGCTTCCTCGAGCGGCGGTCCCGCCGGAGGGGCGTGTCCCAGCCTTCGCGTCTTGGTGTCCAGGTATCCGTGGTTCCGAAGGTGCGCCGCGGTGCGGATGGGCTCGACGCGATCGACCGGCACTCCGTGTTCCCGAAGTCCCTCGACCTTCCCCGGGTTGTTGGTCAGCAGTCGGACCGACCGGATCCCCATGGCCTGAAGCACGGCGGCGGCCTCGTCGTAGCGCCGGCTGTCCACCGGAAGGCCCAGACGGGCGTTGGCGTCGACCGTGTCGGCCCCTCGGTCCTGCTCCACGTAGGCCCGAAGCTTGTTGACCAGGCCCACCCCTCGTCCCTCCTGCCCAGTGGCGTACAGGAGCACGCCGCGGCCTTCCGCGGCGATGGCTCGAAGCCCCTCGTTGAGCTGCAGGCCGCAGTCGCACCGCAGCGAGCCCAGGGCGTCGCCGGTGAGGCACTCGGAGTGGAGGCGGGTGAGGACCGACCGCTCCCCGGCCACCGGCCCCCGGACCATGGCCAGGTGTACGGCGCCTGAAGGACACTCGAACGCCCGGGCGTCGAATTCGCCGAACGAGGTGGGAAGGACGGCCTTGGCGACCTCGCGGGGCCCGGTCAGCGTGGGATCCTCTCTCGTCGCACGATTGTGCGGTTCTCCTCTTACGGGTACAGGATAGGGCGTGGCCGATCTTCGCCGGGCCTACCTTACCCGGGCCTCCGACCTCCAAGCGGAACGGATATGGTGCCCCGGCGTGGTCGCTCACCTCCCTGACGGAGCCTGCCCGACGCCCGGACTGGTTCGGGTTCTGTGAGGGCTCGGGCCCTGGAGTTCTCAGGCCCGCGAGCGCTCGAGATGGTGGATGTCGACGTCCCCGACCCCGGACCCGGCCAGGCCTTGGTGCGCACCGAGTACTCCGGGATCAGCAGCGGCACCGAGATGCTGGCCTACCGAGGGGAGCTGCCACTGGGCCTCCCGCTCGATGAGGGGATCGACGCGCTGGCGGGAACCTTCGACTACCCGTTCCGGTACGGCTACAGCTGCGTGGGGACGGTGGAATATCCGGAAGCCCTGGAAGGCTCGCTGGTGTTCGCGTTTCACCCTCACCAGGACGCATTCGTCGTGGAGGGGGCTGACTCCGTCCAGCTCGGGGACATGGATCCTCGGCTGGGGACCCTGTTCCCCCTGGTGGAGACGGCCCTCCAGGTGGCCCTGGAATCCGGACCGCTCCAGGACCGCACGGTCGTCGTGGTCGGGCTGGGGGCGGTGGGCATCCTGACCTCGCTGATGATGCTTCGAGGCGGGGCCCGGGTGGTGGCTGCCGAGCCCGACCCGCTCCGGCGGGAGATGGCCATCTCGTTGGGGGTACAGGCCCATCCTCCCGAGGTGCTTCCGGAGACGGTGAAGGAAGAGACCGAAGGCCGTGGGGTCCCGGTGGTGGTGGAGGCCAGCGGCGATCCCGCCGCGCTGGCCGGATCCCTCTCGCTCCTGGAGCACGAGGGGACCGCGCTGGTGGCCTCGTGGTACGGAGCCAAGGATGCGGTGCTTCCGCTCGGCGAGGACTTCCACCGGCGCCGGCTCACCATCCGAAGCACTCAGGTCTCCACGATCCCTGCCCGGCTGGGCGAGCGGTGGACCGTGTCCCGCCGGCGGGCAGTCACCCGGAAGCTCATGGATGAGCTTCCCCTGCCCCGCCTGGCCACTCACGAGTTCCCGTTCAAGGACGCGGCGTCGGCGTACGAGGCCATCGACCGCGGCGAGCCGGGGCTGGTGCACGCGGCCATGTGGTACCGGTGACCTTCCAGGTGGGGACGGGGACCACCGTCCGCGCGTACCACGTCATGCCGGGTGTCGAGGGTCCCGAGGGAGAGCAGCACGCCCACGACTACCGCATCGAGGTGGTGGTGGCCCGCGCCCAGCTCGACGACCGGGGCATGGTGTGCGACCTCGACGTGCTGAACCTGGCCCTCGAGCAGACGGTGTCGCGGATCCGGGACGTGGACCTCGAGGTCATCCGTCCACCCGAGGCGGAGGCCGTCACCGTCGAGGTGTTCGCCCGGTGGGCCCACGACGCGCTGGCGCAGGCGGTGCGCATGGCCGGAGGTGAGGCGCTGGCGGTTCGAGTGTGGG
>DAITPV010000179.1:0-4922 GCA_036833435.1 Actinomycetota bacterium
CTCCGGTGAGCGTGCCACCGGTCCCCAGCCCGGCCACGAAGTGGGTGACCGCCGGCAGGTCACGGACGATCTCCGCGCCGGTGCCCTCGTAGTGGGCTCGGGGATTGGCGGGATTCCCGTACTGGAACGGCATGAAGTACCGAGGGTCCTCGGCCATCCGCCTGGCCACGTCGATGGAGCCGTTGGTCCCCTTGTCGGCCGGACTGAACACGATCTCCGCTCCATACAGCTCGAGGAGACGGATGCGCTCCTCGCTGGCGTTGTCGGGCATCACCGCCATCATCCGGTAGCCCTTCCGTCGGGCCACCATGGCTAGGGCAATCCCGGTGTTCCCGCTGGTGGGCTCGAGAATCAGCTTCTCGGCGGTGAGGGCTCCGGTTCGCTCGGCGTCCTGGACCATGGCCACCGCGATCCGGTCCTTCAACGAGCCCGTGGGGTTCTGCCCCTCGAGCTTTGCCCACAGCCGAACGGACGGTTTCGGCGACAGCCGCTGGATGCCCACCAACGGCGTGTCTCCCACCGCGCCGAGGATGTCGTTCGCTCTCACCGCCGGGGATTATCCCAGCGGCGCACAGGGGCCGGCCCCTCCCGCCACGGCAGGAAGGATGGAGATCACGTCGCCGTCCTTCAGCTCGGTCTCCAGTGAGCCCAGGTAGCGGACGTCCTCGTCGTTCACGTACACGTTGACGAAGCGATGAAGGCCGCCATCGTCGGTGATCACCCGGGCCCGGATGCCGGGGTGCCTGGACTCGAGATCCTCGAGGAGCTCGCGGACGGTGGCTCCCTCACCGGTGACCACCGCCTCGCCGCCGGTCGTGGTCCGCAGGATCGTGGGGATCTTCACCTCAACCGCCACCGTCACTCCCTCCCGGCGTGCTCGGCTTCTGGCGGGGCCTGGCCGGGCGCCAGGCCGCAGAAAGCCTCGTAGTCGATGAGCTCGGTGACGGAGGGGTGCTTGCCGCACACCGGGCAGTCCGGGTCCCACCGCAGCTTCACCGTTGTGAACTCGTTGCGCAGCGCGTCGTACAGCACGAGCTTGCCGGCCAGCGTCTCGCCGACCCCCAGGATCAGCTTGATGGCCTCCACGGCCTGGATCGACCCGATGATCCCGGGCAGGACGCCGAACACTCCCCCCTCCGCGCACGACGGAACGGTGCCGGGTGGAGGGGGCTCGGGGAACAGGCAGCGGTAGCAGGGCGTCTCGGGGCCGGGCAGGAACACGCTGGCCTGCCCCTCCCACTGATAGATCGACCCGTACACCAGCGGAATCTTCAGCATCTGGGTGGCGTCGTTGACCAGGTAGCGGACCGGGAAGTTGTCCGTCCCGTCGATCACCACGTCGTAACGTCCCAGCACGTCGAACGCGTTCGACGAGGTGAGCAGGGTCTCGTGGGGGACGACCTTGACGTTCGGGTTCAGGCTCGCCAGCCGCTCGGTCCCCGACTCCACCTTCGACTTGCCCACGTCGTCGGTGTCGTGGAGCAGCTGGCGCTGCAGGTTCGACAGCTCCACCTTGTCGAAGTCCACCAGCCCGAGGGTCCCCACGCCCGCGGCGGCCAGGTACATGGCCGCCGGTGAGCCCAGGCCGCCGGCTCCGATCACCAGGACGCTGCCGTCCATCAGCCGGCGCTGCCCATCCCCGCCGATGCCCGGGAGGATGACGTGCCGAGCGTACCGGCGGACCTCGTCCTCGCTGAACGAGGCGCTCACGAGATCCGCACCTCCTCCTCCTCCGCCCGGCCGCGCTCGAACCGGTACGACCGGAGCTCCGGCAGCTCCCCGGCCAGCGACAGGATCAGGTAGGAGGTCCCCGGGTACCAGGGAACCTCCTCACCGGTGACTGGGTCCTTTACGTGCGCGTGGGCCCGGTCGGTGGGCGACGGCGCCGCCTCGGTGTGGGTGTGGGAATGGAAGAACCCCAGCAGGTCCCATCCCTTGTCCTGGATCTCTTTGAACACGTCGTATTGCTCCTGCTCGTCGAAGCGGTACACCACCGGGCTCTCCTCCGCGTTGCGCATCGGGTAGACCCGGACCGGACGGCCCTTCTCACCCGCAAGCACGCCGCAGGCCTCGTTGGGCAGGCCCGCTCGAGCATGCGCCACGATCTCGTCGAACATGGAGCGCGGGAGGTCCACCTCGGCAAAATCGTACCAGAGCGATCGGATTCAGCCTTCGGACAGCCTGCCCCCCACGGCGATCCGGCCGCCCTCACCGGCCTCGGTGATCCCCACCTCTCGGTAGGGCACCTTCCGCTGCTCCAGAGCCTCGCTCAACCGGGCGGCTCGCTCCTCGGCCACCGCGATGAGCAGTCCCCCGGAGGTCTGAGCATCGGCGAGCACCAGGCGCTCGTGCAGGGGGAGCTCCCCCCAGTCAACGTGGGTTTCCAGGTACGCGAAGTTCTTCTTGGTCCCTCCGGGGACCACGTCGCGCTCGGCCAGCTCGAGCGTCCCGTCGAGCAACGGAACGGATGCGGCGTCCACCCGGGCGGCGACCCCGGACGCCTGGAGCATCTCGTGGAGGTGGCCCAGGAGGCCGAACCCGGTGACGTCGGTGGCGGCGTCGGCCTCCGCTTCGACCATGGCCTCGGCCGCCGGTGCGTTCAGAGCGGTCATGGTGTCCACCGCCACGGCGGCCTGCTCCGTGGAGGCCTGCCCGCGCTTGATCGCGGTGGTGATGATGCCCAATCCCAGAGGCTTGGTCAGGAACAGCCGGGCACCCGGGGGCGCCGTGGAGTTCCGCATCACTCGGTCGGGGTCGACCAGGCCGGTGACGGCCATCCCGTACTTCGGCTCGGGGTCGTGGATGCTGTGTCCGCCCACGATGGGGATCCCGGCCTCCGCCGCGATCTTGGCTCCTCCCTCCAGCACCCGGACCAGAAGGTCCAACGGCAGGTCGTCCACCGGCCAGGCCACCACGTTGAGCGCGAGCACGGGGCGCCCGCCCATGGCGTACACGTCGCTCACCGCGTTTGCGGCGGCGATCCGGCCCCAGTCGAACGGGTCGTCGACGATGGGCGTGAAGAAGTCCACCGTCTGGACCAGGGCGATGCCCCCCGGCAGGCGGTACACGGCAGCGTCGTCCCGGGTGTCGGCCGCGACCATGACCTCGTCCGAGTACTCGGTAGGGGTCAGCTGCCCCAGCACCTGGGCCAGGTCTTGCGGGGCCAGCTTGCAGGCACACCCGGCGCCGTGGCTGAAGCTCGTGAGGCGAACCTCGTCCCGCATGGCCCGAGCATAGCGCGGGCCTCCTGTTCCCCCTCGAGGACCGCCGCCCTATAGTGGTCGTTCAAGCAAGCGGAGGTTGACCATGGCCGAAAACCGGATCGACAAGGCCAAGAACGCGGTGGTCAGTGTGATCAAGGGGGCCGGCGACGTTGCCGACGCCGTTCGCCAGACCGTCACCGACCTAGTGACGGGGGCGCTGCGCAGCACCGGCGAGGTCACCGCCGCAGTGGTCGGCGTGGTCACCGACACCGTGAAGGGCGCGCTCCGGGGAACCAGAGAAGCCGGCGTCGAAGCGGCGGCCGGGGCCAAGGGCATCGTTTCGGGAGCGGTGCAGGCCGTCGCCGAGGTGGGCGGCGACGTGATCGACGGAGCTCGGCACGCGGTGAAGGCCGCGGTGAAGGGGGCCGTGGAGGTCGGCGGCGATGTCGCGGGGACCGCCGTGGCCGCGGTGGAGGGTGCCGTCGAGGCCGCCGGTCGGGTGGGGAAGGACGTGGCCGGGGTGGCCAAGGCCGCCGCGGAGGCCGCGGTCGAGGCCGCCGGGGACGTCTCCAATGAGGTCCTCAATGCGGTGAAGAAGGGCCTCCGGGCCGCGGCCTCGCTCCCCCGAGACGTCATCGAGAGCGTCGTGGGGAAGGGCGACAAGGCGTAACCGTCATGGCGACGGAGGAGCACAACCTGGTCCTCATCCTGGGCCGAGGGCTGGCCTCCAGCATCGCCACGCCGATGTTCCTGGTCGACCCGGAGGGCAACCTCGTCTACTTCAACGAGCCGGCCGAGGCGATCCTGGGCCAGAGCTTCGCCGAGACGGGCGAGATCTCCCAGGAGGAGTGGACGAACCTGTTCAAGCCGGAAGACGACGCGTCCGGGGGTGAGCTGGACCCGGAAGATCGCCCCCTCAGTCAGGCCCTCTCGAAGCAGCGCCCTGCCCACAAGGAGATCGCCATCACCGGGATGGACGGCGTCCGGCGTTCCATCGCGGTCACCGCCTTCCCGTTGTTCGCGCGGACCAACGAGTTCGTGGGCGCGGTGGCGATCTTCTGGGAGCGGGACGAGGGCTAGCGTGCAGGCCAAGGTCTGGGGCTGCAGAGGCTCGCTGGCCTCACCGGGCCCGGAGACGGTTCGCTACGGAGGCAACACCTCGTGCGTCGAGCTCCGGCTCGATGACGACTCCCTGGTCATCCTCGACGCGGGCACCGGGATCCGCCCGCTGGGGATCGTCCTGAACGACGAGCTTCCCCGGACCATCCACCTGTTCCTCACCCACCTGCACCTCGACCACCTGGAGGGCCTGGGGTTCTTCGGTCCACTTTGGCGCCCCGACGTGGACCTCCACATCTGGGGGCCGCCGTCTCCATTGCGGAGCCTCGAACGACGCATCGCCCGGTACCTGTCCCCTCCGCTGTTCCCCATCCACCTGTCGGACATCCCCTCGAAGCCCACCTTCCACGACGTCCCGGACGACGATTGGAAGATCGGGAACGCCCTGATTCGGGCCCGTCCGGTCTCTCACCGGGGACCGACAGTTGGGTATCGGATCTCGGAGAACGGACAGAGCCTGGCGTACATCCCGGATCACGAGCCGGCGCTCGGCGTCGACCTCCGTTCCGTGGAGCCGGAGTGGATCAGCGGCCATGCCGTGGGGCACCAGGTCGATCTCCTGTTCCACGACTCCCAGTACACGGTGGAGGAATACGAGCA
>DAITPV010000180.1:0-4920 GCA_036833435.1 Actinomycetota bacterium
GGTCGTGGTGGAGGAGTCGGTCGAAGGGTGGAAAGAGTTCGAGCTCGAGGTGATGCGCGACGGCGCCGACAACGCCGTGGTGGTGTGCAGCGTGGAGAACGTGGACCCCATGGGAGTGCACACCGGGGACTCGATCACCGTGGCCCCTCAGCAGACCCTCACGGACCGCGAGTACCAGTCCATGCGGGACGCCGCGCTGGCGTGCATCCGGGCGGTGGGGGTGGAGACCGGAGGCTCGAACATCCAGTTCGCCGTGGACCCGGCCTCCGGCCGGACCGTGGTGATCGAGATGAACCCCCGGGTGTCTCGATCTTCCGCGTTGGCCAGCAAGGCGACCGGCTTCCCCATCGCCAAGATCGCCGCGCTCCTGGCCGTGGGCTACCGCCTCGACGAGATCTCCAACGACATCACCGGCGAGACCCTGGCGTGCTTCGAGCCGGCCCTCGACTACGTGGTGGTGAAGGTTCCCCGGTGGGCCTTCGAGAAGTTCCCCCAGGCCGATCCCCGGCTGGGGACCCGGATGAAGTCGGTCGGGGAGGTCATGGCCGTAGGCCGGACGTTCAAGGAGGCCCTGGGCAAGTCCCTCCGTGCGCTGGAGCGCCCCGCGGCGCTGCAGGCCGACCTCGAGGACCCCGAGCGCGATCTGCTGGCCCTGGTGGCCGAACCCACGCAAGACCGTCTGGCTCTCGTGGAACTGGCGCTGTCCCGGGGCCACTCGGTGGAGGAGGTGGCCGGGGCCTCGCGGATCGACCCGTGGTTCGTCGACCAGATCGCCGAGGTGGCCGAGGCGGCCGGTCGCCTTTCCGGCGGGCGGCTGTCCCGGGTGGCCCCCGATGAATTACGGGCGGCCAAGCGTCTGGGGATCTCGGACGCACGGCTGGGCGCGCTCCTGGGATCCTCCGAGCGGGAGGTGCGGACGGCCCGGCGGCTGGCCGGGATCCGGCCGGTGTTCAAGACCGTGGACACCTGCGCCGGGGAGTTCCGGGCCCGCACCCCGTACCACTACTCGACCTATGAGTCGGTGTCGGAAGTGACGAAGGCCGACCGGCCGCGAGTGGTGATCCTGGGATCGGGACCGAACCGCATCGGCCAGGGGATCGAGTTCGACTACGCGTGTGTGCACGCGGCCTTCGCCCTTCGGGAGGCCGGGTACGAGACCGTGATGGTGAACAGCAACCCCGAGACCGTGTCCACCGACTACGACACCAGCGACCGCCTGTACTTCGAGCCCGTCAGCGCCGAGGACGTGGTGGCGGTGTGCGAGGAGGAGGAGCCGGAAGGGGTGATCGTCCAGCTCGGCGGCCAGACCCCCCTGGCCCTGGCGGAAGAGCTGGAGGCCGAGGGGTTCCGGATCCTGGGAACCTCGCCGGCGGCCATCGACCTGGCCGAGGATCGGGGAAAGTTCGGCGCGCTCCTTCGGAAGCTCGGAGCCCTGCACCCTCCGCACGGGGAGGCCGCGTCCGCGGAGGAGGCTACCGCCGTTGCGGCCCGGATCGGATACCCCGTGGTGGTGCGGCCCTCCTTCGTCCTGGGCGGGCGAGCCATGGAGATCGTGTACACGGACGAAGAGCTCGAGCGGTACCTGCGCCAGGCCACGTCGGCCGGTCCCCGTCATCCGGTTCTGGTGGACCGGTTCCTGGAGGGAGCCATCGAGATCGACGTCGACGCCGTCTCCGACGGCGAGGAGGTCTTCGTGGCCGCGGTGATGGAGCACATCGAGGAGGCCGGGGTCCACTCCGGAGACTCGTCGTGCACCATCCCTCCGGTCACCCTGTCCGATGACGAGCTGGACGAGGCGGAGCGGCTCACCCGCCTCATCGCTGAGGCCCTGGAGGTCCGTGGCCTGCTCAACATCCAGCTGGCCGTCAAGGACGAGCGTCTGTGGGTTCTGGAGGCCAACCCGCGGGCTTCTCGGACCGTGCCGTTCGTGTCCAAGGCCACCGGGGTGTCCCTGGCCAAGGCGGCCGCCCGGGTCCTGGTGGGGGAGTCCCTTTCTCGCCTTCGGGAGGAGGGGGTCATCCCCACGGATTCCCACCACTACCGGCACCTCCGCCACGTCTCCGTCAAGGCCGCGGTGCTTCCGTTCGGCAGGTTCCCGGGCGTCGACACGATCCTGGGCCCCGAGATGAAATCGACCGGCGAGGTCATGGGGGTGGCATCCGACCTCGGGGTGGCCCTGGCCAAGGCTCAGTCCTCCACGGGGGCCGGGCTGCCGAAGAAGGGATCGGTGTTCGTGTCGGTGGCCAACCGGGACAAGCGGGCGGTGGTGTTCCCGATGAAGCGCCTGGCCGATCTCGGCTTCAGGATCCTGGCCACCAAGGGGACCGCGGGGCTCCTTCGGCGAGCGGGGATCGAGGTCACCCCGGTGTTGAAGGTCTCCGAGGGCCATCCCAACGTGGCTGACCTGATCCAGGACGGCCGGGTGGACCTGGTGATCAACACCCCGTTCGGACGGGCCCCCCGGACGGACGGGTCTGAGATCCGGATCGCGGCAGCCATGGCCGGAGTTCCCTGTGTGACCACCTTGCCCGGTGCGTTCGCGGTGGTGCAGGGGATCGAGGCTACGCTCCAGGACGGCGAGGAGCCTCGCAGTCTCCAGGAGTACCATGCGGGTGGGGAAGGGACGCCTCGCCGGATGGAGACACCATGATCCGTCGCAAATGCGAGGTGCTGTCCGTCAAACGCTGGGGCGTGTACAACTCGATCACGCTGGTCGCCCCGGACATCGCCGACGATGCTCGACCCGGGCAGTTCGTCCAGATCGGGATGCCCGACCGTCGAGAGTTCATGCTTCGCCGCCCGTTCTCCATCCACCAGGCCTCCCGGAAGGGCGGGTGGGCCGGGACGCTGGAGATCGCGTTCACCCCGGTGGGCCCCGGAACCGATTGGCTCACGGAGGTGGAGTCCCACGACTTCCTGGACATGGTGGGGCCTCTCGGCCGGCCGTTCCCCTACCCCAAGGGAGCGGACAACTGCCTCCTGGTGGGCGGGGGCTACGGCGCGGCGCCGCTGTACTTCCTGGCCGAGGAGCTCCGAACCCGGGGCAAAAGGGTGGACATGATCATCGGGGCCCGGACCAGCGACCGGGTGTTCAAGCCGGTGGAGGCCAAGCGGCAGTCCGTCTCGGTGGAGGTGACCACCGAGGACGGGACCATGGGGACCCAGGGAACCGTCACCGACGAGCTTCCCGCGATGATCACCCGGTGCCAGAGCCAGGTGGTGTACGCGTGCGGGCCGAACCCCATGCTTCGCGCGGTGGCCGAGTACTGCAACGAGCAGAGCATCCCCACGCAGGTCGCTGTGGAGGAGCTGATGGCCTGCGGGCTGGGGATCTGCTGGACCTGCGTGGTGCCGGTGATCCGCCGGGACGGCAAGGGATGGGACAACCTCCGGGCGTGCACCGATGGACCGGTGTTCAGCGGCGCCCGGGTGTGGTGGGAGAAATGGCTGGGCACCAGGAGCGCCCCGGTTGAGACCCCGCCACAGGGGTTCGACCTCGATGAGGTCGGTACGGCGAAGGCCGAGGCGTGGCGTCCCCGGTGACCCTGGCCGTCGATCTGAACGGCCTTCGGCTGCCCACCCCGGTGCTCGGGGCATCGGGATGCTTCGGGTCGGGCCAGGAGCTCGCCCAGGTCATCGACATCCGGAAGGTCGGAGGCATCGTCACCAAGAGCGTGACCCCTCGGCCGGTCAAGGGCCTGCCCACGCCCCGCATGGTGGAGACGCCGTCCGGGATGCTGAACGCCATCGGGATCCAGAACCCCGGGGTGGAGGAGTTCGTTCACAAGGATGGCCCGTTCATCGCCAAGGTCGGCGTCCCGGTGATCGTGTCGGTCGCCGGCAAGACCGTCGCGGAATTCGCGGACGTGGCCGTGCACGCCGCCAGGATGGCGGGGGTGGTGGCCCTCGAGGCCAACCTGTCGAGCCCCAACTTCAACCGCGAGGGAGGGATGTTCGCCCGCGACGCCCAGGCCTCCGCGGAGGTCATCAACGGGATCACCCGGATGACCGGCACCCCGGTGTTCGCCAAGCTCACCGCCGACGTCACCGACGTGGTGGAGGTTGCCCGAGCGTGCGTCCGGGCCGGGGCCCATGGGCTGACCCTGATCAACACGCTGCCGGGGATGGCCATCGACGTGGACACGTTCCGGCCGAAGCTCGGGGCGGTGACCGGGGGACTGTCGGGGCCGGCCATCCGCCCGGTGGCCGTGCGAACGGTGTACCAGGTGGCCAAGGCACTGCCGGAGGTCCCCATCATCGGGACGGGTGGGGCCAGGTCCGCGGATGACGTCATCGAGTTCCTGCTGGCCGGCGCGTGGGCCGTGGCCGTGGGAACGGCCAACTACTTCAACCCCCATGCCACGATCGAGATCGCCGAGGGCATCGCCGCGTACCTGGGGGAGCGCGGGATGAGCTCCCCGGGGGAGCTCCGGGGCCAGGTGGCGGCTCCCGATCTGCCCGCGGAGCCGGTCTACCGCGGAGGGTGAACGGCGCTCCCAATCCGCTGATCGTGGCCGCCGACCTGGCGGCGCTTGACGACGCCGAAGACCTGGCTCGCCGGCTGGCGGGACGGGTGGGGATGATCAAGGTGGGCCTGGAGCTGTTCGTGGCCGCCGGTCCGGAGTCCGTGCGCAAACTCCGAGCCCATCTTCCGGTGTTCCTGGACCTCAAGCTGCACGACATCCCCACCACCGTCCGGCGGGCGGCGCGAGCCGCGGGGCGTCTGGGAGCCTCGATGCTCACCGTCCACGCGCTGGGAGGTCCGGACATGGTGGCCGCCGCGGTCACCGGAGCCGCCGAGGGGGCGGGGGAGAGCGCGCAGTCCCCGCCGGCGGTGATCGCGGTGACGGTCCTTTCCAGCCTGGCGGAGGCGGCCGGCGCATAGCGAAAGCGATGGCGTCCCCGACGGGATTCGAACCC
>DAITPV010000181.1:0-4901 GCA_036833435.1 Actinomycetota bacterium
GTGGGTGTGCCAAAGACCATCGACAACGACCTGGCCGCCACCGACTACACGTTCGGATTCGACACCGCGGTGCAGGTGGCCACCGATGCCATCGATCGCCTGCACACCACCGCGGAGAGCCACAACCGGGTCATGGTCCTCGAGGTCATGGGCCGGCACGCGGGATGGATCGGGCTGTTCTCGGGGCTGGCCGGAGGCGCGGACGTGATCCTCATCCCCGAGCACCCCTTCGACATGGGCGAGGTCGCTCATCACCTTCGCCACCGCCACAGCCGCGGCCACTTCTTCTCGATCGTCGTGGTGGCCGAAGGGTCGGTGCCCAAGGAGGGCACCCTGGACATCCCGGTGTACGAACAAGACCGGTACGGGCGCCCTCGCCTGGGCGGGATCTCCAACGTCATCGCCGGGGAGATCGAGCGGCGGACCGGATTCGAGACGCGGGTCACGATCCTCGGCCACGTTCAGCGAGGGGGCAGCCCCACGGCGTTCGACCGGGTGCTGGCCACGCGATACGGGATCGCCGCCATCGACCTGGCCTCCCAGGGCTCCTGGGGACGGATGGTGTCCCTGCGCGGCACGGAGATCATCGCTCGGCCGCTGGACGACGCGGTGTCCGAGCTAAAGACCGTTCCTCCGGACCTGTACGAGATGGCCCAGGTGTTCTTCGGTTAGGCGCTACTCGGTCTCGGCGCGAACCTCTTCAGCGATCGGCCGTACCTGCTCCTCAGTCACGCCAAGAGCGGCCAGCCCCACCAGGAGACGCTCGCCGTTCATCCACGCGCACCCGGCGCCCATCTGAGCTTCGACCTGGCAGGCGAACCCGGACTCCGTGATCTCGGTGAGGAACGGGATGTCCTCGCTCCCTCCCGGGATGCTCGAGATGCTTTGGAGCCACTCGTCGACGGTTTGGCCCTCGGGGATCGCGTACGTGTACATCACGTAGGTGGGGGACTGGAGATCGCCGTACAGCGCGGCCTCCACCTCCACGTCGAACAGCTCACCGGCCGAGCGAACCAGCTCCTCGATGTCGCTCCCGGTCTCGCCTTCGATCCTGGCCTGCCCTCGGATCTCGTCCGGAAAGGCGAACCCGCCGGAGAAGTGCTTCCAGGCGAACCATCCGCCCGCCACCAGCCCGCCGACGATCGCCAGTCTGATGATGGTGGCCACCGCCGGAGGGACGGCGGACGACCGCTGCGGCCGCATCTCCTTTGGAACCGCCGTGGCGGAGCGGCCCGAGACGGCCCGGGCCAGGGGAGTGGTCCGCTCCTGGGTCGAGGACCGGCCCCCGCGGAAGGGCGTGTAGCACTGCCAGCAGAAATCCGCGTCGCCACGGTTCTGAGCTCCGCATCCCGTGCAGACCTGCTGGGCCACGCTCTGAGACATCTCGAGGTTGGTATCGAACCCCGCCATACCGGTCTTGAGTAGACTCACCCTCCGTGATCGACCTCCGATCCGACACCGTCACCCGGCCGTCGCCCGCCATGCGGAAGGCCATGGCAGAGGCGGAGGTGGGAGACGACGTGTTCGGCGACGACCCCACCGTGAACCGCCTCCAGGAGCGAGCGGCGGACCTCACCGGCAAGGAAGCCGCGCTGTACACGGCGACGGGCACCATGGCCAACCAGACCGCACTGAGGACGTTCGTCCACGGCGGTCACGAGGTGGTGGCCGAAGCCAGCGCCCACGTCATCACCGTGGAGAAGAACGCCGCGGCGTCGCTGTCGGGTATCACCTACCGTCCGGTGTCCGCACCTCGAGGTCTCTTGACTCCGGACCTGGTGCGCGAGGCGCTCCAACCGGACCCGCTGGACATCCGGGTGGTCGATCTGGTGGCCGTGGAGAACACCCACCAGGTGGGTGGGGGCAGCGTGCTGCCGGTTGACGACCTGCGGGGGATCCGGAAGGTCACCGAGGAGGCGGGTGTCCCGCTCTATATGGACGGTGCCCGGGTGTTCAACGCGTCCGCCGCGTCGGGCGTTGACGTGGCCGACTACGCCGCGGAGGCCGACGCGATGATGTTCTGCTTCTCCAAGGGGCTGGGGGCGCCGATCGGCTCGATCCTGTGCGGCCCGGCAGAGTTCATCAAGGAGGCCCGCCGCGCTCGGGTGCAGCTCACCGGCGGGTGGCGTCAGGCCGGGGTGCTTGCCGCCGCGGCGATGGTGGCCCTGGACGAGGGGCCACAGCGGCTCCCGGAAGACCACGACAACGCTGCTCGCCTGGCCGAGGGCGTGGCCGACGCGGTCCCCGGCTCCATCGACCCGGCCACGGTGGAGACCAACATCCTGTTCGTGGACCCCTCGCCGCTGGGGGCCTCGGCGGCGGAAGTCGTCGACCGGCTAAGGGCCGAAGGGGTGCTGTGCACCATCGTGGCGGGGAAGGTCCGCATGCTCACCCACCGCGACGTCTCGGCGGACGATATCGACCGCGCCGTCGAAGCCTGGCGACGGGTGGCCGCCGCTTAACGATCGCCGCCGGAACCACGGCGGTCCTGAGCCTGGCGAACCAGCGGGAGGCCGAACCAGAACCACGCCAGGAGCGCGGCGATGGCCGCGGTGAACCCGGCCGCCACACCGCCGCCGAACATGAAGTCCCCGATCAGGAACACCGCCCCGGAGATCGACAGCGCCAGGAACACCGAGCCGGCGATGGAGAGACGCGTGGAGGTCACCAGCAGCGCTTCCTTGTCTCGGTCGCGCCACCGGATCCGGTGGAACGCGGCAGGGGCGATGAACATCACCGAGGCGACCGCCGTCGACAACAGGATCGCGAAATACAGGTCCCGCTGGAAGTCGCTGAGGTCCGGGAATCCCTGGCTGAACGGAACCGTGAGGAGGAACGCGAACAGAACCTGAACTCCGGGGAGGGCTACCCGGAGCTCCTGGAGCAGCTCCCCGAGCTCTCGGTTGAGCCGGTCTCCTTTGGCTTCCGTGGTGTCGGTCATCTCTCCTCACAGCGCGATGGCCGCCCGCAGGTCGCGGACGGCCATCGACGGTGACGCTTCGGGTCAGGCCTTGGAGCTCGAGGTCAGGAGCTCCCGCAGCTTCCGCTCGATGGTCTCCAGGCTGTCACCGGTCTTCTCCTTGATGGTGCCGGTCAGCCGGTCCCATTTGCCTTCGCTGCGCTTGAGGTCGTCGTCGGTGAGGACGCCCCAGGACTCCTTCACTCGTCCCTTGACCTGATCCCACTTGCCTTCGAGCTGAAGGCGATCGTCATCGTTGCCCATAGCGGAATCCCTCCTTCGAGGGTGGGTTGTACCCCGGACCTGGTGAGGGGAAACGGCTTAGTCGGCGGTGTAGATCTTGACTGCCTGTCCTGACTGGACGGTGGCCCCGGGCTGCGGGGTGGTGTACACGACGTTGCTGCCGGTGGTTCCGGGGATCTGGACACGCTGGACCACCAGGCCGGCCCCTTCCAGCTGGGCCTGGGCGGTGGTGGCCGTTTGCCCCACCACGTCGGGCATGGGGAACGACCGGGGGCCCTTGGAGACCACCAGGCGCACCGTGCTGTCCTGGGCCACGGTCTCCCCCCCAGGCGGGTTCTGGCTGATCACCAGTCCGCGGGCGACCTCGCCGGAGAACGCCTCGGTGACCTCCACTTCGAGCTGCGCGCCCAGGAGGATGGCGCCCGCCTCTCCCTCGCCCAGCCCCACCACCTCGGGGACCTGGACGGGCTCCTTGCCCCGGCTGACCGTGAGCCGGACCGGCTTGCCCACCTCGAGGCTGGTCTCCGGGTCCGGGTTCTGGGAGATCACCTCGTTCCTGGGGATCTGGTCGTGGAAGACCTCCTCGATCTCGCCGACCTGGAACCCGGCCTCCTCGATCCGCCGGATGGCTTCGTCGACGTCCACGCCGGTGACCTGGGGAACCGGAGCGAGCTCCGGACCTCTGGACACCACCACGGAGACCTCAGTGCCCTGCTCCACTTCGGTTCCCGGCGGCGGCCGTTGGCTGACGATCCGCCCGGCAGGGATCGTGGAGGAGAACTCCTCGTTGAACACGAGCTCCAGACCGGCCTCCCCGGCCTCCTGTTCGGCGGTGGCCAGCGGGTCGTTCCCCAGGTTGGGGACCGTGGTGTTGTGGGGGATCACGAACGTCCACACCGCCCAGGCCGCCACCGCCAGGACCACCAGGAGCGAGAAGATCCGGAACCACCGAGCCAAGCGCTGGCGGCGCCTGGCCTTGGGAGAGAGGGTGCGGGGGATGGTCACCGTGGCCAGGCGATCCGCAGGGACCTCGTCGGACGGAGTCACGCTGGACGCCAGCTCGGCCAGTGAAGCGGCGGGTGGCAGCTCGGCGCCGGCGATCTCGTTCCGCAGGGTCCGGGCGTCGGGGGTCCGCCGATCCCGATCCCGCTCGGTGGCTCGCAGGACCGCCCGGTCCAGCTCCGCGGGAACCATGGCGTTGGACTTCGAAGGTGCAGGGACCCGCTCCCGAAGATGCTTGTACGCGATTGCCACCGAGGTCTCACCGGTGAACGGGACCCGGCCGGTCAGCAGCTCGTACAGGACCACCCCGGTGGCGTACAGGTCGGTCCGGGGGTCGGCGCTCTCTCCCTCGATCTGCTCGGGTGCCAGGTACTGCACGGTCCCGGTGACCGTCCCGGGGGCCTGGCTCACCCGGGCGTCCGCGAACGCTCTCGCCAGGCCGAAGTCGGCCACCTTCACCGCGCCGTCGGCCGAGGTGATCATGACGTTCTCGGGCTTGATGTCCCGGTGCACGATCCCCTGGCGGTGGGCGTGCTCGAGGGCCGCCAGGATCCCGTCCACCACCTCGACCGCCTGCCGGGGCTCCAGGGTGCCGTCCCGAACCAGGATGGCCCGGAGGTTGGGCCCTCGGACGTATTCCATGACCATGAAGTAGGTGCCGCCGGTCTCGCCCCAGTCGTGGACGGCCACGATGTTC
>DAITPV010000182.1:0-4884 GCA_036833435.1 Actinomycetota bacterium
CCGGCCCGGAACTGGAAGGAGTTGTTGTCCTCCTCGCCGCCGTTGAGCATCACGATCTGCGGCGTGTCGACGGAGAGCGCGTCGATGGCCGGCTCCATGACCTCCGCCATCGTCCTGCCCACCACGACGTTGTCGAAGCTGATGTAGGCGGTCCCCCCGGGGCCGTCGACGTTGAATCGGTCGTACTCGATCACCTCGAGGCCAGCATCCTGCGCCGACTGGATCATCGTCCCGCCCGACCCGGGATCGAGGCTGGTGAGGACCAGAACGCTGGCGCCGTCGGCGATGGCCTGCTCGGCCTGAGACTGCTGAGTGGCCACGTCGCCTTCCGCGTTCACGATGTTGAAGTCCTCCCCTTCCACGAGTCCAGCTTCCTCGAACGCAGCGGAGAAGAACCTCGGGTCATCCTTGGACCACCGGTCCGATGTTGCGGTGTCCGGAAGCAGCACCCAGATGCTGCCGCCGCCCTCGCCACCACCATCACCACCACCGCCGCCGCCGTCTCCTTCCGAGCAGGCGGCAGCCACCAGGGCTGCCATGGCAAGCACGGCTACCAATCGGGTGCGGTGTTTCATCGAGACGTCCTCCCTTCCACGGGCGCCATTGAGGCCCCCCTCTGAGCCTTGGCCCGGATGATACCTCCCCAAGCCGGACCGATGAAACGCTCCCAGGTCTCGCAGGCTCTACGGGAGCGCCGACAGCGTGTCAGGCTCGGTGGGTGCGAGCGGTTCGGATCGAGGGGCCGGGGGCGGTCTCCATCGTCGAGGTCCCGAAGCCCGACCCGGGCCCCGGCGAGGTCCTGGTCCGGGTCCAGGCCGCCGCGCTCTGTGCCACCGACCGCAGGATGGCCGCGCTGGGCACCAACGCGCCCCGGATCCCCGGACACGAAGTGGCCGGGGTGCTCGAGGACGGGACGCCGGTGGGCATCCACCCCAACCTCGGGTGCGGCCGATGTGAATGGTGCCGGGCGGGAATGGAGAACCGCTGCCCCGATCACGTCGACGTGGGCATCCAGCGCGACGGCGGCCTGAGCGAGTGGGTGGCCATCCCCGAGAGCCATGTCATCCCGCTCGACGGCTACCCCATGAACCTGGCCCCGCTCGTGGAGCCGCTGGCTTGCTGTGTCCACGCCGTATCTCTCTTGGACGTCGGTGCCGGCGAGCCCGCGCTGGTCATCGGGGCGGGGGCCCTGGGGATCCTGGGGATGTGGGCCCTGCAGGAGGCCGGCGCTCGCGTGGCGATCATGCAGCGGTCGGAGACCAGACGCCGGCTGGCCTTGGACCTGGGGGCGGACGCCATACTCGGACCCGATGACGACCCCCAGCGCGCGGTGGGCGCGTCCCCTCGCGCGATCCTGGTGACCGCTCCCGGCGAGGAGCCGCTTCGGTGGGCGTTGGAGCGGGTGGCGGTTGGGGGCCGGGTGCACGCCTTCGCGGGGACCCCGGGGGGAGCGCCCGTCGATGCCAACCCGGTGCACTACCGGCACCTGTCCCTGGTGGGAAGCACGGGCTCGACCGTCGAGGACTATCGTCGGAGCCTGGACATGGCCCGCTCCGGAGCGATCGATCTGGAACGGATGCCGAGCGCGGCGATTCCCCTCGAACGGGTCCCCGAGGTGCTCCTCGACCCGGCGCCCGACCCCACGATCCTGAAGTTCGTGGTGAGGATGGACCTGTGAGCGCGGAGACGATCCGGGTGGCCCTGATCGGATACGGGCTGGCGGGGCGAGTGATGCATGCGCCGCTGGTCACGGCCACCCCCGGCATGTCCCTGGCCTCGGTGGTGACCGGCGATCCGGGGCGGCAGGCCCAGGCCACCGAGGACCATCCAGGCGTCCGGGTCATTCCCAGCGTCGAGCATCTGTGGGAGCTGGCACCGGAGCACGACCTGGTGGTGGTGGCCACCACCAACTCGTCCCACGTGCCGCTCGGTCTCGCCGCCCTGGAGGCCGGGTTGCCGGTGGTGATCGACAAGCCGATGGCCGCCACCTCCGCGGATGGACGACGCTTGATGGAGGCGGCGGAGGAACAGGGCCTGCTCCTGACGGTGTTCCAGAACCGGCGGTGGGACGGCGACTTCCTCACGGTTCGGCGGCTGGTATCGGAGGGAACACTCGGCTCGATCATCCGGTTCGAGTCTCGGTTCGAGCGGTGGCGGCCGGAGGTCCAGGAAGGCCGGTGGCGGGAGCGAGGAGCGCGGGAAGAAGCGGGAGGGCTGCTGTTCGACCTCGGCAGCCATCTCATCGACCAGGCCGTCACCCTGTTCGGCCTTCCGGAACGGGTGTACGCCGAGGTTGACCGCCGCCGCCCGGGAGCCCAGATCGACGACGACGCCTTCGTGGCGCTCGCCCACGAGGGAGGAGTCCGGAGCCACCTGTGGATGACCTTCTTGGCCGCCAGTCCCGGTCCGCGGATGCGGGTGCTGGGGGCCAAGGGGACCTTCGAGAAGACGGGGCTCGATGGGCAGGAGGATTCCCTCAAGGGCGGGATGCGGCCCGGCGATGCCGGATGGGGCCGCGAGCCGGAAGAGCTGTGGGGCCAGCTGGCCACCGGCGAGGAGGTGCGGCCCGTGGAGACCGAGCCGGGGGCATGGCCTGAGTTCTATCGGGGGGTGGCGGAGGCGTTGCGGGAGGGTGGCCCTCCCCCCGTCCCTCCCGGCGAAGCGGTCGCGGTGCTGGAGATCATCGAGGCGGCACTGGAGAGCTCCGAGCGCGGCGCGGTCATCGAGCTACCGCGCTAGTCGCCCTCGGCCGCGTCCGCCTCTTCCTTGGTGGCGTGGACCGTCCCGGGCTCGTGCTCCGGCGGCGCGTAGATGGTCACCAGCCGGAGCGGCTTGTCCCCGGTGTTGATGAAGTTGTGGCGGGTCCCGGCCTTCACGAACACCAGGTCGTTCTGGTCAACGGGGCTCAGCTGACCCTCGAGCACCGCCTGGCCCTGGCCCTCCACGAACAGCAGGATCTGGTCGACGTCCGGGTGGACCTCCTCACCGATCTCGCCGCCCACGGGGATGGTCATGGCCACCAGCTGGCTGTGCTCGCCGGTGACGATCTCCCGGCGGAACGCATCGTTCTTCCGGGCCACCTCGACGACGTCCAGTCTCTGCTCCATCTCCGCCTCCGTGCCTCCTCGTGTCCGTTTACGAACCGCCTCGCCGGGCCATCGGGGTGCCGCGCACCAGGCCGTGGCCCGGCCCGTGGATCACCCGCACCAGCCGGCTGGGGGCTGAGGCCGTCAACCGGAGCGTCCGCGACTCCTCCGCCGGCGGGAGCATGATCGTTGCACCGGGGACCAGCTCAGCTTCATCGCCTTCGATCCGGACCGCGCCCTGGCGAACGCTGACCAGCCCGCCTTCGCCGGGGCCCAGCCGAACGTTCAGCACCGAGCCAGCCTCGAGGCGGGTGTCGGTGAACAGCCGGATGTCACCGTGGATCCGGAGTGGCGAGCGGGGACCCACCAGCTCCTTCGTCTCCGCGGCCGGTCCCTCCTCGTACCGCGGGGCCTGCTCATCCTTCAGGACGTTGAAGGACGCCTGGGGCGGCACGGGGTCCGTGCTGTAGACCAGGATGTACGCCCGGGTGTCGATGTCCCCGTGGTTCCACTCGGAGTGCATCATCCCCCGGCGCCCCTCGGTGAACTGCCCGACGTCCCCGGTGTCCATGTGACCGGTGATGCCGTTGAGGGCGTCGTCGTGGTCCAGCTGCCCCTCTTCGATGTAGAACAGCCGCTCGTTGAACCGGTGGGGATGATGGCCGATCCCCATCCCGGCCGTGATGACCGAGTCGTGCACGGTGATCAGCGGGCCGGAGGCCTGGATGGGCACGAACGGCCCGATCGCTTCCGCGGCCGTGAGGCCGGGCATCCCGAAGTCCGACTCCCCGAGCACCACGTGATCCTCTGGGTTGAGGATCACGTACGGCCGCGTCGTGGCGGTGGCGTCCACGCTCAGCCCCCGAATCCGGCGACCGCCTCGTCCCGAGACGGATAGTCCTCGATATGCGCGATGTGCTCGCCCCGAACCGTCAGGACCTGGAACCATTCCTGTTTGTCGCCCCACGTCTGCCGGAGGTGGGCCACGGCTCGCTCCCGGTCGATGGCTTCGAGATGGAGCATCTCCACGTCGGGATTCACTCCCTTGAACGATCGGAGCATGTCCACGATCTGGTCGGGGTCGTGGCACACGCGGTCACCGAACGCGGTCCAGGTGGCATGATCCGCCAATCGGCTCCGGGCTTCCTCCCAGTTGCCGTTCCGGAGCGCCGCGTCCCAAGCCATCACGATGTCGTCGATGCCCACCACCGGACCCTAGCGCACCGGTCAGAAGTCGCGCCGTCCGTCGAAGTGGGCGGCGGCCTCGGGCCGAGTGAGCTGGTACATGGCCAGCCGGTGGCCGGCCGGAGATCGAAACGAGCAGCACGGTCCGTGGGGGATCTCCAAGGTGTGGGAGCGCTTCCACCCCCGGTCTTCCAAGGTCTTCATGGTGGCTCGAAGGTCGTTCACCCGGTAGACGAGGATCGGTCGGTCGCCCTCGACGTGGTCGGTCAGCAGGATGAGCGGCGGATCCTCGGTCAGGGCGATGGCGGCGACCCTGGCGCCCATCCCCTCGACGGCGAACACGACGCGGCCTCCCAGCACCTCGGTGAAGTAGGCCATGTCGGCGGGAACGTCGCGGCTCGGCGTGTACAGGAAGTCAAGCTGTTCGAACGGAGGGAACTCCTGGTCAGCCATCTTGCGCGTACCGCTCGAGGACCGCGTCGGAGAACGCCGGCCAGACTTCGAGGGCCCACGGTCCGAACTCCCGGTCGGCCAGGGCCACGGCAGCCAGGCGGAGCCGCGGGTCGACCCACAGGAACGAGCCCGACCCGCCGAAGTGGCCGAACGTCTCCGG
>DAITPV010000183.1:0-4884 GCA_036833435.1 Actinomycetota bacterium
AGGCCGTCCTCGGTGTGAGGGTCTGCCTCCGCTGCCACCTCGAAACCGGCTCGCCGGGCGGCCTCCCCGGTGACCGGTCCGATGGCCACGGCCACGAGGCCGTCGGGTACACCTGCCAGTCGCTCGAACCCCGCCACAGTGGAGGGAGACGTGAACGTCACCGCGTCGACCCGTCCGCCATCGATGGCCGCCCGAGCCTCATCCGGAAGGCCCTCCGCGGGCCGGGTGCGGTAGGCGTCCACCCGCACGGGGGTCCATCCCTTGGCCCGAAGCGCATCCTCCAGCTCCACGGTGGCCAGGTCCGCGCGGGCCAGGAGCACCCGGCCGTTCCCGAGCGGGAACGCGTCGCCGAGCGCCGCGGTGGTGAATGCGTCGGGCACCAGCTCCGGCTCCACCGCTCGGAAGCGGAGGGCGTCCGCGGTGGTGTCCCCCACTGCTGCCGAGCGAGCGCGAGGTGGTCCCTGGCCGGTGGCCGCGGCTCGCTCGAACCACGACACCACTCCGACGGCGCTGGTGAACACCACCCACTCGTAGGCCCCGTCGGCTGCCTCCCCGATGGCCACATCGAGCTCGCCACCGGGCTCCGGCCCCTCGATGAGGATGGCCGGGGCCTCGATGGCCTCCGCTCCCAGCTCCCGAAGGCGCCCTGCCAGCGTGGCGCCCTGGGGCGCCGGCCTGGTGACCAGGACCACCTTCCCGTCCAGCGGACGGCCGCTCACTCCCGGACCTGCTCCAGGATCGCTCCAGCTCCCGCCGACAGCAGGACCTCCGCTGCCTCCGCGGCCGCTTCCCTGGGCCGGTCCGCTTCCACCTGCGACCACAGCAGGTCCGAGCCGTCGGGACGGATGACCACGGCGAGGAGCCGGACACCCTCATCCCGTCGTTCCGCGTAGGCCCCGAGCGGCAGCCGGCATCCTCCGCCCAGGAGCGCGACCACCCGGCGCTCGGCCTCGAACGCGTCGCGGGACGCTGGATGGTCGAGTGTCGCCGCGATGGCGGCGGCCGGGTCGCCCTCCCGGGCCTGGACCGCCAGGGCACCCTGTCCGGGAGCCGGGACCATGTCCTCGACGGGGATCGGGGCAGCGTGCTCCGGTGATAGCCCCAGCCGCGCCAGCCCGGCGCCGGCCAGGACCAGGGCATCGACCTCTCCCTGCTCCAGCTTGCGCAGCCGGGTGTCGACGTTGCCACGGATCGAGGAGACCCGGACGCCTGGATGCATCCGGATGATCTGCGCTCCCCGACGGAGGCTCCCGGTCCCCACCGCCGCGGCGACGGTCAGGGACGAACCCCTCGTCACCAGCACGTCATACGGGACGCCCCGCTCCGGGACCGCGGCCACGACCACCCCGGGAGGGTCTTCGGACGGAAGGTCCTTGGCGGAGTGCACCGCCAGATCCACGTCGCCTCGGGCCAGGGCCTCGGTGATCTCCGCCACGAACAATCCCTTGGCTCCCGAGGGCGAGCTCGCCGGAGAGGCGCCTCGGTCCCCCGCCGTGCTGATCGAGACCAGCTCGGCAGCGTGTCCCTCCCCTTCGAGGAGCCCGGCCACTTCCCGCGCCTGGGCCAGGGCGAGCTTCGATCCCCGCGTCCCGATGCGGATCCGCACCTCGGTCAGTCCTCGGAGACGTCCAGGTCGAACAGCTCGGCCAGGTGGCGGGCCGGTGCGTCCTCCACGCCGCGCCCGGCGAGGTCCTTCAGTCGGACCACGGGGTCATGGAGGAGGCTGCGGACGATGCGCCGGGTGACCGCTTCCACGGCCTCGCGGTCCCGTTCGGGCATCGCCGCCAGGCGGGATGCGATGCGGCGGACCTCGGCGGCTCGAACCTCCTCGCCACGAGCCTGGAGGGCTTCGATCAGGGGAGCCAGCCTGCGAGCCCGCCTGGCGGTGGCGAACTTCGCGCTCTCCTCGCCGACGATGCGCTGCACCGCGGCAATCTCGTCCCGTGCGTCTCCCCGCGTGGCGACCACCACGTCGCGGAGGTCGTCGATGTCCACGACTCGCACGCCGGGGAGCTCGGTCGCCGACGGATCCACGTCGCGTGGGACCGCCAGGTCCAGGACGAACATCGGGCTCCGGCCCGCCGCCTCCAGCACGGATCTGGTGACCACCACGCCCGTGGCTCCCGTGGAGGAGACCACCAGGTCCGACCGAGCCAGAGCGGCCGGAAGCTCGTCGAGGGACCCGTGGCGTCCACCCACCTTTGCCGCCGCGGCGGCAGCACGCGCAGGCCTCCGGCTCACCACGGTGAGCTCGCCGACGCCCCGGCTGCGAAGTGCCTCCGCGGCCAGCTGGCCCATGGTTCCCGCTCCCACCACCAGTACGGAGCGACCTGCGAGGTCCCCCAGGTGCTCGGTGGCCAGAAGGGCTCCGGCCTCCACGAACGCCGCGGGCTCTGCCCCGATGCCGGTCTCGCCCCGGGCCCGGCGTCCCACGCGAACCGCTTGCTGGAACAACGTCTCCAGTGCAGGACCCAGGGCCCCCTCGCGATCCGCGCGCTTCCGCGCCGCGCGAACCTGGGCCAGGATCTGGGGCTCACCGAGGACCATGGAGTCGATCCCCGACGCCACCGCGAACAGGTGCTCTGCGGCGTGGTCCTCGTAATGGGAGTACAGCGGCTCGGCAAGGTCCTCCACCCCGATCTCACGGTCCTCGGACAGGAACCGCTTGAGGTCCTGGAACCCCTGGTGGTACTTCCCCACCTCGGCGTACACCTCGACCCGGTTGCACGTCGACAGGATCACGCCCTCGGTGACGGACTCCAGACCGGTCAGGCGCTGGTACGCCTTGGGGTAGTCCTCGTCCGCGAACGAGACGTGCTCCAGGAGCTCAACCGGGGCCCGTCGGTAGGAAAGGCCCAGGGCCAGGATCGGCATGGACCTAGGGTACCGGCTCGGCCACTTGAGCCAGCTGCCGGCCCCGGCCCTTGCGGACGTCGGCCAGCACGGCCTTTCGCTGCTCGTAGAACCCCAGGATCTGGAGCTCGATCGACAGGTCCACCTTCCGCAGCGACACCTCGGGCGGGACGCTGATCACCGCCGGAGCGAAGTTGAGGATCGAGCGGATGCCGGCCGCGACCATCCGGTCGGCGACACCCTGGGCCTCCTGGGCCGGGGTGGAGATGATCCCGATGGCCACGTCGTGGCGCTTCACCAGGACCGGCATCTCGTCGACGTGGCGGATCTCCATCCCGCCGACGTCCTCGCCGACCTTCCGGGAATCGGCGTCCACCAGCGCTGCCACGCGGAATCCCCGCTCACCGAACCCCTTGTAGTTGGCCAGGGCGTGGCCCAGGTTCCCGATCCCGGCGATCAGGACCGGCCAGTCCTGGGTCAGGCCGAGCTCCCGGCGAACCTGATGGATCAGGTAGGCCACGTCGTAGCCCACCCCTCGGGTCCCATAGGACCCCAGGTAGGAAAGGTCCTTGCGGACCTTCGCGGAGTTGACCCCGGCAGCGTCGGCCAGGCCCTCAGAGGAGGTGGTGGTCTTCCCTTCCTCGGCCATGTCCACCAGGGCTCGGAGGTACAGGGGCAGGCGGCCAACCGTGGCCTCGGGGATGGGCCGGACCCTCATCGGGGGCCGGGGACGCTCGTGAACATGAGAAAGCCCATTGTACCGGGGGTGCGCGACGTTCTCAATCGCGCAAGCGGCCGAAGTCAGTCGCGGAGCAGGGTCCCGAGCTGGGCGCCGTCCACCTCGAACTGGAAGTGCTCCTCGCCGTCCACCACCACCACGGGGACCCGGAGCCCGTAGTCGCGCTCGAGGTCGTCACGTCCGTCGACGAAGACCTCCTCGTACTCGAAAGCGACCTCGTCACGGAGGGCCAGGATCTGCTCGCGAGCCTTGTCGCACAGCCCGCAGGTGACTCGGGAGTACATCGTGACCCGGTGACTCACGGTGCGGGGGGCGCTCCACCGATCTGCTCAGCCATGACCTGGTGATCGAACCCCTCCTTGCGGATCCGGGCATCGAAATAGAGGAGGACGATCACGAGATCCACGAATGGCGTGACGAGCACGCTGATGAGGATCTCCGCCAGATAGGTAATGACGAAGGTCGAGCGGGTGACCTCGCCAAGCTCGCCCTGCGCGGCTACCGCGACGAGGACTCCCACGGGCACCAGGATCACCAGGGCCACGCCCAAGAGGAGCAGAACGACCAGAAGCAAGGTGCCCAGCGCCTTGGCGGTCAGTCCCCGCTCCAGTCGCCACGATCGGCGCAGAGCCTCGACGCCCCGGACGCTCTCCACCATCACCACCGGCGGTCCCAGGAGGAACCGCAAGATGAAGAACACCGCGGGGACCAGTCCCGCCAGGATCAAGAGACCGCCGAGCGTCACCAGCTCGACCGAGGTCGACGTGGCCCCGGCGATGAACAGCGCGTAGCCGGGGATGAACCACGGAATGGTGGCGAGCGCGAGAAGGATCGACACCCACAGGACCGATGCGAACCTGGGCAGCGCGGCCCGGTAGGCGATGCCCACACCGGTCTGCTTGCCCAGGAAGGCGTCCGCTGCGGTCTTCACGATAGCGGCGGTCAGGAGCGGGGTGACGATCAGGAACTGAACGAGTCCCAACGCGGTCGAGATCCACGGGTCCGGTTGGAGAACATCCGGTCCGACGAACGCCGGGCGGAGCTCGAGCGTGGCGAGCAACGAGAGGAGCACCAAACCGTGGAAGGGAACGAGCACGAGGGCCGCGATCCCCACCAGCGTGCTGAAATGGAGGCGGTACAGCTTGAACGCGGCGCCCAGGATCTGGCCGACCCGCATGGGCTGGAGAGGGATGGCCTGACCGCGGGTCCAGGCCTGGGAACGCATCGGCGGCTCGGCCCCCGGCGGAACCTGAGCCGAGGCGCTGGGCCCCTCCAACGACTGATACATGGTC
>DAITPV010000184.1:0-4873 GCA_036833435.1 Actinomycetota bacterium
ACCCCCGTCAGGTCCTCCGGCCCGATCAGCGCCTCGGAGGGCAGTCCGGCCGTGGCGTCGAGGACCCCGCCGTCGGCGGACAGCACCTGGGCGAAGGCCTCCTCCGGTTCGATCAGCCCGCCGCCCTGGGGAAGTGAGTCCCCGCCTGCCGCCAGGAGGGCTTCGGCCCGGGAGCGGAGGCCCGCGTCCACGGTCGCCTTCAGATCGGCTCGCAGCCGGAAGTAGAGGAACGCTCCCATAGCCATGAGGAGCGCCGCGACCAAGGCGCCGGACACCAAGGCCAGACGGGCCCGGACCGGCAGGGCCATCACCCCTCCTCGCGCAACCGGTATCCGGTTCCCCGGACCGTCTCGATCGAGTCCCGGTCGTACGGTCGGTCGATCTTCTCCCGGAGGTACCGGACGTAGACGTCCACGACGTTCGAGTCCCCCTCGTAGGCGAAGTCCCATACGTGCTCGATGATCCGAGACCGCGTGAGCACTTCCCCGGGGTGCCGCATGAAGAACTCCAGGAGGGCGAACTCCTTGGCGGTGAGGTCGATGGCGGCACCCGATCGGCTGACGGTCTTCGACGCGGGATCGAGGGCCAGCTCTCCGACATGCAGCACGCTGGGACGCTCTGCGGCCCCCCGCCGGATCAGCGCCCGGAGTCGGGCGAACAGCTCGCTGAAGGAGAACGGCTTGGTCAGGTAATCGTCGGCTCCGGCGTCCAACCCGGCGACTCGGTCCGGGACGGCATCCCGGGCAGTGAGCATCAACACCGGCGCCCACCGGCTGCCGGCCCGGAGCCGCCGGCACACCTCGAACCCATCGAGGTCTGGGAGCATGATGTCCAGCACGATGGCGTCGTACGTGTTCTCGGTCCCCAGCCAGACGGCGTTCGAGCCGTCGCCGGCCACGTCCACGGCGTATCCCTCCTCCTCCAACCCGCGTTTGAGGAGGCCGGCCGTCTTCACCTCGTCCTCGACGACGAGCACCCGCACCATCGCAGGATAGAGCGGCGGTCATGAGAGCGAGATGAGAGGTGGCGTGATCCGTTGAATCGTCCGTGCCCCCGGCAGGATTCGAACCTGCGCACCGCGCTCCGGAGGCGCGTGCTCTATCCCCTGAGCTACGAGGGCCTGTGACAATCGTAACAAGACGGAGACCGGCGCCGGTCACCGTGCTACGCTCGCTTCCTTTGGAGGGAACGGGTTCGGCCGCGCGGATCCTGGTTGCCGACGACGACCCTGTTATCCGCCGTCTCATCGAGGTCAACCTGGGACTGGAGGGGTTCGAGGTCGAGCTCGCCGCGGATGGGGAGGACGCCCTCGCTCGCGCCAGAGCCAGTTCCCCGGACCTCATCGTCCTCGACGTCATGATGCCGGGGCTCACCGGATGGGAGGCCGCCGAGAGATTGAAGGAGGATCCGGCCACCAAGGACATCCCCGTGGTGCTGCTCTCGGCCCGCACCCGGGAGGAGGACGTCCGCCGGGGACGCGACGTGGGGGCCGCGGCCTACGTGACCAAGCCCTTCGATCCACCCGAGCTCGTGGACGTGGTCCGCAAGCTGACCGCCCCCGCAGAGCGGTAGCCTCCGAGGTGACCCGATGATCGAGGCAGAGCTCATTCGGCTCATCCGCTCGGCGGTCGAGGCGGCCGCGCCCGAGCTGGGTGTGGACGGCCCGCCCGAGCACATCGAGGTCACCCGCCCCCGCCAGAAGGAGCACGGCGACTACGCCACCAACGTGGCCCTGGCCCTCGGCGCGGCCACCGGCCGGAACCCTCGGGAGGTCGCCGACATCCTGGTCCGCCACCTCCCGGAGAACGATCTGATCGCCAAGCAGGAGGTCGCCGGGCCAGGGTTCATCAACGTCTTCGTGGCCCACGGGTGGCTGTACCGGGTGCTCCCGGAGATCGACCGCCTCGGCCAGGCATTCGGCCGAGTGGAGGACCCTGAGTCCGAGCACGTCCAGGTCGAGTTCGTGTCGACCAATCCGACCGGCCCGCTGCACGTGGGGAACGGAAGGAATGCGGCGGTGGGGGACTCCCTGGCCCGGCTCCTCGAAGCGGCAGGCCATCGCGTGCAACGCGAGTACTACGTGAACGACGCCGGCGCGCAGGCGCTCCTGTTCGGGGCGTCGGTCGAGGCCGGGTACCTGGAGCACTTCGGCCGCCCAGGCGAGGTGCCCGAGGGCGGGTACCAGGGCCAGTACATCAAGGACCTGGCAGCCGAGATCGCCGCCGACCTGGGCGACGCGTTGCTCGACCTCTCCACCGACGAGCGTCGGAAGCGACTGGCGGAGGAAGGGATGCGCCGGACCCTTGAGGTTATCCGGAAGACCCTGGAGCGATTCGGGGCTACGTTCGACGCATGGGTCCACGAGTCCACGTTCCACCAGGACGGGCGGATCCAGGAAGCCATCGAGCTGCTGCGACAAAAGGACCTGGTCTACGAGAAGGACGGCGCGGTGTGGTTCCGGGCCGAACAGTTCGGGGACCAGAAGGACCGCGTGCTCGTTCGGGCCACCGGGGACCCCACGTACTTCGCCGCCGACTGTGCCTACCTCCGGGACAAGTTCGGACGAGGGTTCGACCGGCTGATCTACGTGTGGGGTGCAGACCACCACGGCACGGTGAAGCGACTGCAGGGCGCGGCTGATGCGTACGGCTACGACGTGGAGCGGGTGGAGTTCATCATCACCCAGCTCGTGGCGCTGGTCCGCGGCGGTGAGGCCGCCCGGATGAGCAAGCGGAAGGGCGACCTGGTCCTGCTCGACGACCTGCTCGACGATGTGGGGATCGACGGCGCCCGGTACACGCTGCTCTCACGCTCAAGCGACACTCCGCTCGACTTCGACGTCGAGCTGGTGAAGCGGCAGAGCCTGGACAACCCGGTCTACTACGTGCAGTACGCGCACGCCCGGATCGCTAGCGTGATCCGCTACGCGGAGGACCAGGGGACCCGGATGCTTCCCCTCGAACAGGTGGCCCCCGAGGAGCTGGTCCACGAGACCGAGCTGGACCTGTTGCGTAAGCTCGGCGACCTTCCCGAGCAGATCCGGGTGGCGGCCTCGATGCGGGCCCCTTACCGGCTGACCCGGTACGTGGAGGACGTGGCGGCCGGCTTCCACCGCTTCTACACGGAGTGCAGGGTGGTCACCGAGGACGTTTCCCTCACCCAGGCCCGGCTCCATCTGGCCGCGGCAACCAAGCAGGTCATCGCCAACGTCCTGGCACTCATCGGGGTCTCCACGCCGGAATCGATGGAGCGGCTGGAGGAGGAATCGTGAGCCGGCCGCCGGGCGGCGGCCCGGTGCCCGAGTCACGGCCCCCTGACGGCGTCGAGGTCCGTCCGGCCAGACCCTCCGACGCGAAGGAGGCCCTGGGGCTGATCGCCAGGGTGGCGGCCGAGGGCAGATGGATCCGCACCGAGGACGTGTCGTCCGAGCGGGCCCGCCGGACCCGCCGCCGGTTCCGGCGGTCCTGGACCACCCAGCACGCGGATGTCGTGGCGGTGGCCGAAGGAGCGGTGGTCGGCCATCTGGGCGTGGAGCGCGAGCCCGGCAGGCAGACCAAGCACGTGGCCTCGCTCGGCATGGCCGTGGACGAATTCTGGAGAGGGAAGGGAGTGGGATCGGCGCTGCTCGCCGAGGCGCTCCGATGGAGCGCGTGGGCCGGGGTGGAGAAGGTGGCCCTCACCGTGTACCCGCACAACCAGCGAGCCATCAACCTGTACAAGAAGTTCGGCTTCGTCGAGGAGGGGCGCCTGTCCGGTCACTCCAAGAAGGCGTCCGGCTACGAGGACGAGATCGTGATGGGCCGATGGCTGTAGAAACCGTCCGGATCGGCATGCTTGGGTGCGGAACGGTCGGCTCGGCCACGGTCCGCCTCCTGGACCGCCACGCCGAGGACATCGCTCGCCGGGCCGGCTGCCGGCTGGAGGTGACTCGGGTGGCCGTCCGAAACCCCGGACGGGAGCGGGACGTCCCGGTGTCGCCGGATCGGTTCACCGCCGATCCCCATGAGGTGGTCACGGCACCGGACGTCGACATCGTCTTGGAGCTCATCGGGGGCATCGAGCCCGCCCGATCGCTGCTCCTGGAGGCCATCGGGGCCGGCAAGCAGGTGGTGACGGCGAACAAGGAGCTGCTGTCCACCCTGGGCCGGGAGCTGTTCGACGCCGCCGAGGCCGCCGACGTTGGCGTGGCGTTCGAGGGTGCGGTGGGCGGTGGCATCCCCCTGGTGCATCCATTGAAGGAGTCACTGGCCGGTGAGCGGATCGCCAGGATCCTGGGGATCGTCAACGGGACCACGAACTTCGTGCTGACCCGGATGAGCGAGGACGACATGTCGTTCGCCGACGCGCTGGCCCACGCGGAGCGGCTCGGATACGCGGAGCGCGATCCCTCCGACGACATCGAGGGGTTCGACGCCGCGGCCAAGTGCGCCATCCTGGCCTCGATCGCGTTCAACGCCCGGGTGGTGGCCGCGGACGTGTATCGAGAAGGGATCGCTGGAGTCACCGCCGAGGACATCGCATTCGCGGACAGCCTGGGGTACGTGGTGAAGCTGCTGGCGGTGGCGGAGCTCGAGGACGGAGAGGTGGCCGCTCGGGTGCATCCCGCGATGATCCCCCGGGACCATCCGCTGGCCTCGGTTCGCGAGTCCTACAACGCGGTGTTCCTGGAAGGCGAGACCGTGGGCCAGCTGATGTTCTTCGGCCGTGGCGCCGGCGGCGATCCCACGGCTACCGCGGTGGTCGGGGACCTGGTGGACCTGGCCCGCAACGTGACCACCGGGGGACGGGCCGTGGGATGCACCTGTTACGAGGAGCGCCGGATCCGGCCCATGGACTCCATGGAGATGCAGTACTACCTGCTGCTCGACGTGGC
>DAITPV010000185.1:0-4855 GCA_036833435.1 Actinomycetota bacterium
ACCCTCGACGACGTCATCGACTTCCACTTCCTGCTGGACCGGGAGGACTGGTTCGGCCGCCTGGTGGCCTCGGCCGAGTAGGCCGCACCACCGAGGTATCCTGCCCCATTGATCCCGTTCCTCATCGTGCTCGGTTCCGTCACGCTGGTGGTGCTGGTGGGGCTCCTGGTGGTCCTGTTCCAACGGATGCGAGCCCTTGCCCTGGCCATGGCCAGGCTCCAGCGGGATCTGACGCCCCTCCTGGAGGACATCCAGCAGGACTCGGAGCGGGTTCAGGCCCGCCTGGCCGAGGTCACCGGGCCCTCTCGGGAGCCCGGAGTAACATAGTTCCATGCCCTCTCTCGGATTCGGCGAGATCCTGGTCATCCTGCTGTTCGCGCTGATCGTGTTCGGCCCGCGCAAGCTTCCTGGGATGGGCCGGCAGGTCGGCAAGACCCTCCGCGAGTTCCGCCGGCAGGCCTCCGAGATCCGAGCGGAGGTGGAGCAGGACCTCGACGAGCCGCCGTCCACTCCGGCAGGGCGACAGAAGCAAATACAGGAGCGCCGGGACTCGTCCCCGGACGGTGGCGGGCCGGCGCCCGCCTGACCCGAAGCCTCCATGCGGCTGATCCCCAGGCGGCGCCAGCGGCCGTCCGAAGACGGGACGATGTCGCTCGTCGAGCACCTGGACGAGCTTCGGCGCCGTCTGGTGATCTCGATGATCGCGCTGACGATCGGGGCAGTCGGCGGGATGATCCTGTATCCCAGGGTCCTGGACTTCCTGGTCGGCCCGTACCGAACCGCCCTGCGGTCCCTTCCACCAGAGGCCAGGCCCCCCGGATCGTTCTCCGAGGCCCTGGTGTTCAACCAGGTGACCGAGCCGTTCATCCAGTTCCTCAAGGTGGGGATCTTCACCGGCTTCCTGATCGCCCTTCCGGTGATCCTGTATCAGCTGTGGGCGTTCGTCACTCCCGGGCTCAGCTCCCGGGAACGCAAGATGTCCATCCCGTTCGTGCTGTCGTCGCTGATCCTGTTCGGCGGGGGAGTGGCGTTCGCCTTCCTGGTCACGCCCCGGGGCCTGTCGTTCCTCCTGAGCTTTGGTGGCGGCGACCTGGTCCCGCTGGTGACGATCCAGCACTACCTCAACTTCCTGATCTTCCTCATCCTGGCGTTCGGGATCTCGTTCGAGTTTCCCCTGGTGCTGGTGTTCCTGGCGGGCATCCGGGTCATCACGTCGGCACAGATGCGGAAGTGGCGCCTCTACGCGTACTTCGGCGGCCTGGTGTTTGCCGCCGTCATCACTCCCACCCAGGACCCGTACACTATGGTGCTGATGTGGGGCCCCCTCATCGTGCTCTATGAGGCGGCCATCCTGATCGCTCGACTGTTCAAGAGGTAACGCATGGCCATCAAGGGAAAGCGACGCCCCAAGAGCCGTAGCGGCCGGGTGGTTTCCGGTGCGCCGCGCCAGTTCATCGTCCCTCCCAAGACCCCGGTGTTCCAGCGGACCGGAACCAAGGTGGTCCTGGTGATCCTGGTGGAGGCCTTGGTGTTCGCGGGACTGGTGATGGCCGGGGCCCGGTCCGAGGATCAGGCCTACCGGGACGACATCAGCCGGTTCACCACGCTGGTGCACACCGCTCTGTACGGGACCGGCGCGGCCCAGCAGCTTCCCACCGGCCCGCTGGTTCTCCCGGAGATGGGCCAGACCCTGTCGCAGCTCCAGGCCGGCGAAGAGGTCAACGAGAACGACGTCGAGACGAACGCGGAGGGCTGGCAGAACGCGGCCGAACAGGCGGCCGGCACGATCGAGCAGATCGAGACGGATGAGCTGGCCCTCATCGAGGCCCAGAACATGATGGTCCAGGGCCTTCGGGTCTACTCGGGGGTGGCCGGCTCGCTGGGGGTGGCCATCCAGCTGGAGGAGGACGCCCGTACGCCACTCCTGGAGGCCATGGGCATCGAGTACCAGGCCGGTGCCAGCGTGTTCGACGCCGGGTACGGCAAGCTGCTCGAGGAGAGCCGGAAGGCCGGCCTGCCCCTCAGCACCCCGGCGTTGCCGCAGGAGCCGGGCCTGCTCCCATGACGGGCCTCGTCCTGATCCATGCGTTCCCGGTGGACGCCACCATGTGGGAACGCCAGGCGGCCTCGCTGAGCACCGACGCGCAGGTGATCGCCCCGCACCTCCCGGGGTTCGGTGGGGCGCCTTCGGCCGGAGACGTGCTGACCATGGACGCCGGGGCGGACCATGTTGCCGAGGAGATGGACCGGGCCGGCCTGGACCGCGCCGTGGTGTGCGGGCTGTCGATGGGCGGGTACGTGGCCTTCTCGCTGTGGCGTCGGCACCGGGACCGGATCGCCGCGCTGGTCCTGGCCAACACCCGTGCGGAGGCCGACGACGAGGCCGGGAAAGAGCGGAGGGCGGCGGTGGCCGAGAAGGCCCGGACCGAGGGAAGCGAGGCGATCGCCGAGACTCCTCCGCCGTTGCTGTCCGAGGGCGCCGACGAGGCGCTGTGGGAGCGGGTCAAGGACATGATCAGCCGCCAGCCCGGCGAGGCCATCGCCGCGGCGGCCCTGGGGATGGCGGAGCGTCCCGACTCCAGTCCGGTGCTGGGCGAGATCGACGTCCCCACCACGGTGATCGTGGGGTCGGCGGATACCCTGATCCCCCCGGCGATCTCCGAGCCCATGGCCCGAGCGATCCCCGGCGCTGAGCTCATAACGCTGAACGGCGCGGGCCACCTGTCGAACCTCGAGGAGCCCGACGGGTTCACGGCGGCGCTGCGGCAGCTGATCCAGCGGGTCTGACGGGCTCATGGATCCCCAGCGGTTCGCCTCCCGCTATCCGTTCCCCCTGGACGATTTCCAAGTGGGCGCGATCACCGCCCTGTCCAAGGGAGAGTCGGTGCTGGTGGCGGCGCCCACGGGCTCCGGGAAGACGGTGGTGGCCGAGTACGCCGTGGAGCGGGCCCTCGAAGCGGGGAGGAAGGCTTTCTACACCACGCCGCTCAAGGCGCTGTCGAACCAGAAGTTCGGGGACCTGGTGGACACCTACGGGACGTCCCGGGTGGGGCTGCTCACCGGGGACAACTCGATCAACGGCGAGGCTCCCGTGGTGGTCATGACCACCGAGGTGCTCCGCAACATGCTGTACGAGGGCAGCCGGACCCTCGACGACCTCGAGGTGGTGGTCCTCGACGAGGTGCACTACCTCCAGGACCCCTATCGCGGCGCGGTGTGGGAGGAGGTGCTCATCCACCTGCCGCTGTCGGTGTCGGTGGTGTGCCTGTCGGCCACGGTGTCCAACGCCGAGGAGTTCGGCGAGTGGCTGGGGACCCTCCGGGGGATCACGCGGGTGGTCATCGAGGACCGCCGGCCGGTCCCCCTCGAGCACCTGTACATGGTGGGTCGCTCGCTCCACCCGATGCACGTGGACCAGGGCGGGCGGGAGATGCCCAATCCGTACGTGGTGTCCCTGGCCCAGCGCGAGGTTCGCCACCGTGTGTACCGCCGCGCATCGGACGGCCGCCGGCAGGTGCAACAGATCTCCCGTCCTCGCGAAGGGCATCGCCGGGTGTACGTCCCCCGCCGCGAGGAGGTGGTGGAGCGGCTGGCCGAGGAGAGCATGCTCCCGGCGATCTACTTCGTGTTCTCCCGGGCGGGATGCGACCAGAGCGTCCGATGGCTGATGGAATCGGGGATCCGCCTCACCACCCGGGAGGAGGAAGACCGGATCCGGGAGGTGGCGGACCTCCGATCGGCCTGGATGGACGAGGACGACCTGGCCGCCCTGGGGTACTTCGACTTCCGGGAGGGCCTGGCGGTCGGGGTGGCCGCCCATCATGCCGGGATGGTCCCGGTGTTCAAGGAGACCGTCGAGGAGCTGTTCGCCGAGGGGCTGGTCAAGGCGGTGTTCGCCACGGAGACCCTGTCCCTGGGGATCAACATGCCGGCCCGGACGGTGGTCATCGAGAGCCTGTGGAAGTTCTCGGGGGAGCGACACGAGCTCCTGACCCCGGGGGAGTACACCCAGCTCACCGGGCGAGCGGGCCGGCGGGGGATCGACGAGCAGGGCTACGCGGTGGTCCTTCACCAACGGGACGTTGACTTCGAGCGGGTCGCCGGGCTGGCCACGCGCCGGACCTACGAGCTGACGTCGTCGTTCCGGCCCTCCTACAACATGACCGTGAACCTGGTCCGGAACTACACCCCCGAGCAGGCCCACCATCTCCTGAACTCGTCGTTCGGCCAGTTCCAGGCGGACCGGGGTGTGGTGAACCTCGAGCGGCAGCTGGAGCGAGACCGGGCCTTCCTGGCCGGGTACGAGGAACACATGGTGTGCGACCGCGGGGACTTCATGGAGTACTGGGCGCTGCGCGAACAGGCGGAACGGATCCTCGAGGACGCCCAGCGGCGGAACGAGCGGGCCAGGAAGGAAGAGATCAAGGGATCGCTCGCGTCGCTTCGCCCCGGCGATGTGATCTACCTGCCCAGGGCCAAGCGACGGGGGCTGGCCGCAGTGGTGTCCAGCCGGGACGGACGCCCCACGCTGCTCACGGAGGACCGGCGGTTCTTCCGCGCGGCGGCCAGCCAGTTCGACGAGCCTCCGGTGGCGCTGGCCCGGGTCCCCCTGCCTCGTTCCGGGAGCGGGCGGAGCGCCCGGTACCGCCGGGACGTGGCCGCCCGGCTGGTCTCGCTGGGGGTCCGGCCTCCCCGGAGACGGAAGGCGACCGTGTCCCCCGAGGACCGGGCCAGGGCCAAGGAGCTGGAACGCCGGGCCGCCGAACATCCGTGTCACGGGTGTCCCGACCGTGCCGAGCACGAGCGGTGGGGCCGCCGGGCCACCAAGCTCCGCCGGGAGATCGAGGGCCTGGAG
>DAITPV010000186.1:0-4838 GCA_036833435.1 Actinomycetota bacterium
CTGATCCGGCGGCGCCGGCAGGAGGACGACGCGCGCCGCCGGGCGGCGCGGCTCACCCGGCGGGAGCGAGAGGTCCTTGCGTTGCTCACCAACGGTGCGGACAACGACGCCATCGTTCGGGAGCTGGTGATCAGCCCCCAGACGGCCAGGACCCACATCCGGAATGTCCTGGGCAAGCTGGGCGTCCATTCGCGCCTTCAGGCAGCCGCGTTCGTGCTGGAGAATGGGATCCTCGACGACCTGGTGGAGGTGGAAGGATGAGCATCGCTGTGGAAGGGAGGCCACTGCGCAGGCCGGAGGTGTGGCTCCGGCGAGCTGGCCAGGAGAACGCCGTGTATCAGCAGGAGACCGGAACGGTCCACCTGCTGAACGACACCGCGCTGGCCATCTGGCACCTGTGCGACGGCGACACCACGCTGGAGGAGATGGTCGCGGCCGTCTGTGATGTGTCCGGACTCCACCCCGACGTGGTGACCGAAGACGTCCATCGGATCCTGGGGGAGTTCGACCAGGCCGGACTGCTTTCCTGGCGGGAGTGAGCGAGGCAGGATGACCTCCCCTGTCAAGCCCAAGGTTCGCGACGATCTCGCGGTGGTCGAGATCGACGGTGAAGCTGTCATCTACGACGAGGACAGCGGCCAGCTGCACCACCTGAACCCCACGGCCACGGTGATCTTCTCGCTGTTCGACGGAACGGCCACCATCAGGGACCTGTCGGTCGAGGTGGCTGAAGCCTTCGGCGTTCCCGCCCCGGAGGTCGAAGGCCAGATCCGGACCCTGCAACGGCAGTTCCGCAAGCAGGGCCTCCTGCAGAACGGGGCGAAACCCCACCCATGACGGATCAGCACGACCACGAGCTGGAGCTCATCCAGGAGCCCGCGCGACGGAGCTCCTGCATGGTGAAGCTGGACCGCCTTCAGTGGAAGGTCCACCAGAAGTACGAGATCGCCGGGCTGCAGTTCTGGCTCCGGACATCATCCGAATCCCTGGGTGACTGGATCGCCGAAGCGTTCCGGGCCCATCGGGTGGCGGCCGATGACCACCCGGTCTACGAGAGGGAGGAGGATCCCCTCTATTCGGTGGACGTGGCCGACCCCAATAGCCGGCGCCCGGGCAAGGGCGTCCATGCCTTGTGGCATGGAACCAAAGCCATCGTCCGCACCATGGATCTCGGTACGCTCCAGCGAGCGATCATCGAGGAGCTGGCCCGGCTCCAATACCCGGACAGGGATGACGCCGTGTACCTGGACAGCATGCTCCTGGCGTCGAACGGGAACGTCGGTCTGGCCCCTTCCGGCTGGCTGCCGTCCCTGGCTCGAGTCCGGCGCCGGGCCGACCGCGCGGGGCTTCGCCTCCCGGTCTCCCGCTCCGTGGCCGTCGACCTCGGATCCGGGAAGATCATCCCGCCCGATCTGGGTCTCGACATCCCTGCCAGCATCCTCGAGGAGCTCCCTCCAACGGAGGACGGCCTCGCTGCTGCGACCGAGCCGGTCGTCATTTCCTCGGTGATGGTCCCGTGGACCTCGACGGATCACATGTTCCACCAGGTCTCGCCCGGCCGGGGGGTCTACGAGCTGTCGCTGACGGCCATGAACCTGCCGCTGCTGGGGACCGAGGGCCTCGAGGGGATCAAGCAGCTCGTGGAGGGAGCGGGAGTGTACGAGACCATCCCGGTCCAGGGTGGCGACTTCATCGAGGCGGCCGCAGCGCTTCTCGGCGGCCTCGAAGCCGCCTGACCAGTCCGTTTCCTCCAGGAATGAGTAGATAACCTCTCTCGCTGGCGACCATCACTGGGCACTGGGCCACACGGGGTAGGCGAGATTACCCCCTGGGACCCATGAGTGGGGGAGTCTCTGTCCGTAGCCTGCCAGTGAAGTCACTTCCCGTCACCTGATCGAATCGCCGCGGAGAAGGGGGTGGAGGACTACGCGCCGTGCACATAACCGTCTGCCCGGTCAGCCCGGCTGGCCGGATCGGATCGTTGCCCACCTTCGCCGGGACGTCCCGCTGGTCCTCCTGGACCTCAGCGTGGTGGTGACGGCGTATCTGGCGATCCTGGTCCTCCGGTTCGACGGGAACGTCCCACCCCACTGGTGGACGAGCTTCTGGTCTTTCATTCCCGTAGCCGCGGTCCTGCACCTCATGAGCAACTACCTCTTCGGGCTGTACGGGCCCATGTGGCGGTACGCCAGCGTCCTCGAAGCCCGGCGGCTGGTCCTGGCCGGGGCGACCGCGGCTCTGCTGGTCCTTGCTGCGGGAGCGTTCCTTGGAGGAGCGGGAAGACCCCTTCCCATCTCCGTGATCGCCATGGGTTCGGCGCTGTCACTGATGGGCTTCGGCGCTATCCGGTTCCAGTCCCGACTGTTTGCCTTTCGCCGGCGAACCGCGGGAGAACGACCCCGGCGGGTCCTGCTGGTGGGGGCCGGAGATGCCGGCGAGATGGTCATCAAGGACCTCCACCGAAACGTGTCCCTGGGGCTTGACCCGGTGGCCGTGGTGGATGACGACCCCAGGAAGATGGGCCGCTCCCTCCAGGGGGTCCGCGTTATGGGCACCCGCGCGTCCATCCCATCGTTGATCGCGAAGCTGGACGTCGATCAGGTGCTCTTGACCATCCCCTCTGCCACCAGCGACCTGGTGCGAGAAGTGGCCACCCAGTGCGAAGAGGCCCATGTCCTGCTCAAAGTCTTGCCCTCGGTCCAGGAGGTAGTGGGCGGCAAGGTGACGGCCCGGGATATCCGTGACCTCCGCATCGAGGACATCCTGGGGAGGCAGCAGGTCGACATCGACCTGGATGCGGTCGAGGGTCTCCTGCGGGGTCGTCGAGTGTTGATCACCGGAGCCGGAGGCTCCATCGGATCCGAGATCGCCCGGCAGGCCGCTACCTTCGCCCCGTCCAGCCTGGTGCTGGTCGATCACGACGAGACTCACCTTCACGACGTCCTGGCGGACGTGGGCCTGCAGGGCACCAGTGTCCTCGCCGATATCCGTGACCGCGACCGGATCCTGGAGGTCTTCCTCAAGCACCGACCCGAGGTGGTGTTCCACGCCGCTGCCCACAAGCACGTTCCGATCCTCGAGGCCCAGCCCGCGGAAGCGGTTCGCACCAACGTCCTCGGAACGGCCAACGTGGCCGAAGCGGCGGTGGCGGCTCAGGTGGAGCGGTTCGTCCTCATCTCCACCGACAAGGCCATCAGCCCGGTAAGCGTGATGGGGGCCTCGAAGCTGCTGGCCGAGCAGATCGTCAGGAGCTTCGACGGACCGGGGTGCGTGTTCTGCGCCGTCCGGTTCGGCAACGTCCTGGGCAGCCGAGGGAGCGTGATCCCCACGTTCCTCCGGCAGATCGCCCGGGGCGGGCCGGTCACCGTCACCGACCCCTCGATGACCAGGTACTTCATGAGTGCCCAGGAGGCCGTCCAGCTCGTTCTCCAGGCCGCCGCGCTGTCCCGGGGAGGAGAGGTGTTCACCCTGGACATGGGGGAGCCGGTGAACATCCTGGCGCTGGCTCGGAAGCTGATCCGGTTGGCCGGCCGGGTGCCGGATCGGGACGTCCCCATCGCCATCGTGGGGGTGCGGCCCGGCGAGAAGCTCGCGGAGGACATGCTGGACGTGGACGAAGAGCGGCTCCCAAGCGCCCACCCGGCCATCATGGTGTCCCGGCCCTCACGCCCCGACCAGGCGCGGCTCCGGTGGACGCTTCGGCGCCTGGAGGACCTCGCGGCTGCCGGCGGCTCGGAGGACCTCGCGGAACGGATGGTGGACCTGGCGTTCCCCGGACCGGTCGCCGCGGAGCAGAGGGCCTGATGCGCTGGACCGTGGTGGTGGCCCACCGCAAGCCCATGGTGTCTGAGGGGATCGTGGCGGCCCTGGCTCGGTACCCGGCGATCGTCCCCGTGGCGGCGGTTGGAACCGCGGAAGAGGCGGAGCGGATCGGCACGCGAGCCGACGCCGTGGCGCTCGACGCCGAGCTCTCGGGAGCGGAGATCGTCACCTCCCGGCTCCAACGGAACGGGGTTCGGGTGGTGATGATCGCCGACGAGCGGCGCGAGTCTCGGGAGGAAGAAGAAGGGGCCCGGACGGTCTCCCTTCGCGCGCCGGTGGCGGCCTTGGCCTCCGCGTTGGTGCCCGGCATCCGCAACGAGAACCATTCGGGGAAGCTGACTCCTCGCGAGCGACAGGTCCTCGAGCTCGTTTCCCGGGGCCTGGCGGCCAAGCAGATCGCCCGGTCGCTGGGGATCAGCCCCAAGACCGTCGAGCACCACAAGTCCCGGATCTACAACAAGCTGAAAGTGTCCAACCAGACTGCCGCGGTCTCCGTGGCCCTGAGCTCCTCGAATGGGGGAGGCGAATCGTGGAACCTGTCGATTACCTGAAGGCCGTCCGTCGCCGCTGGCCGATCGTCGTTCTTACGGCGGTGGTCGGGCTCGGCCTCGGATGGCTGACCACCGGGAGTTCGGAGCCGACCGCGCCGGTGAGCTCCTCGTTCACGGCACGGACCACCTTCCTCTCGGATGGGAACGCCAACCTGGACACCCTGGCGGCGCTGACCACGATCGGGCAGGTGCCCGAGCGAGTGGCTCAACGGATGGGATACGAGGGGGACCCGATCGACCTGGCAAGCAAGGTGACGGCGACCGCAAGCAGAACAACGGGGCTGCTGCACATCACGGCGACGTCCTCGGACCCCCAGGAGGCCCGAGAGCTGTCCGAGCTGTTTTCCGAGGAGCTCGTGCGGTTCATGACCCAACGGAACGCCGAGTCGGTGGTCCAGCAGAACGAGATCTTGAAGCAGGAGATCCGAGCGCTGCAGCGGGAGATCGCGGAGCTCGACCGGGAGA
>DAITPV010000187.1:0-4838 GCA_036833435.1 Actinomycetota bacterium
CCGCTCACCCGCGGCGCCGCATGGGCCCGCCGGCGGTGGCCGAACAGATCGTCCTCTCCCACCACCGCCACCCGTCCCTCGGGGAACACGAAGCCCTCGAGGAGTCCCGAACCCTCCACCATGACTGCGGCATCCCCCGCCGGGCCCAGGACCTCCCGCACCCGTTCCAGGCTGCCCCGCCCCGCCGCTGCGGCGGCCAGGCGGTAACCGTCCTCCGTCAGCCGGGCCACACGGTCGGCGAGGCGCTCGCCGGAGAGACCGCCCCAGCCCTGGATCCCCAGGTCCTCGCCCTCGGCGAACTCGGTGAGCTCCACGCGGGGCCGGGCTCCGAGCGCCGTCTCGGGCCCTACCACCGTGGATGGCCCGATCCATCCGGTGGCCTCGGCCAGGGCCTCGGCCTCCTCCACGGTCGACGTCCCGCGATCCAGGGTCCGCCGGGCCGAGGTCACCGCGACCCACCCGCTATCAGGAAGGAGGTCCGAGAGGACCGGCATCCGGTCGAACAGCAGCGGGATCACCTGCTCCATCCCCTCGAAGAACAGGCCCTCGCCCACCCGCTCGAGCGCGTCGCGGAGCCTGGCCTTCGTCCCACCCACCGCTTCACGGGCCGCCCGGCGAACGGCCTCGTCCGGAAGAAGCTCTCGGACCGGATGGATCTCCGTCGGGCCGGCCGGTCCCGACGACGTCTGGGTGGCGGCCGAGAACTCACGGAGCCGCTCGATCTCGTCGCCGGCGTACTCGAGGCGAACCGGGCGAGCGCCGGCGCCGGGGAACACGTCGAGGGTGCCGCCTCGGACCGCGAACTCCCCTCGGTGGGCCACCAGCTCGGCTCGCTGGTACCCCAGGCCCACGAGTCGGTCCGCCAGCTCGTCGGGAGGGATCTCCATCCCCGCCTCCAGCACCAGCGGGGGCTGGTCTCCGAGGCCGGGCACCACTCGCTGGAGAGCGGCCACCACCGGAGCGACGATCACGAACGGTCCGTCGGCGTCCCGGAGCCGGCGGAGGGCCTCGGCCCGGCGGGCGGCCACCTCGGGGCCCGGGCTGATGCCCTCGATGGGAAGGGCTTCCCACGCGGGGAACACGGTCACGCCGTCCGGACCGAGGAAGGCCGCGACTCCTTCGGCCAACGCCTCGGCCTCCCGGGGCCCCGGCACCACGGCCAGGACGGGAGCCTCGACCGCCTCGGCCAGGGCGGCCACCACGTAGGGCTCTCCCGGCGGGTCGGACCTGGCCAGGCGGGGGCCGGGCCCGGCCAGCACGCGCTGGAAGCCCTCGCTCTCGATCAGCGGCCGAAGAAGCTCTCTCATCGCAGCACGAACAGGCCGCGGTCCCTCGGACCCGGCCTGTCTCCTCTCGATTATCCGACCCCGGGGAGACGAACGTCAGCGGGATTCAAGCCCTGGACAAAGTTGGGTCGATAATCCGGTGATGCGATCCCTGCGGGCCAGCGCGGCGTTCGTGCTGCTGGCCTTGGTCCCCGTGCCGGCCGAAGCGATCCCCGCTCCGGGGACGTCGTGCGAGCTGTTCCCCCGGGACAACGTGTGGCATTCGAAGATCCACAAGCTTCCCGAGCACCGCCGGAGCGACCAGTGGATCGCCGCCATGGGTGGGCGGGGGACCCTGCTCCACCCCGATTTCGGCCCGTCCGGGGACCCGGCACAGCCTTATGGGATCCCGTTCAACGTGGAGGACGCCGGGCAGCCGAAGGTTGCCGTCGACTTCCAATACGCCGGCGAGAGCGATCCCGGTCCCTACCCCGTCGACGACACGTCGTGGGTGGAGAACGGCAGCGACCGGCACGTCCTGGTGGTCGAGCGGGACGAGTGCCGCCTGTACGAGCTGTTCGACTTCGACTGGAACGGCGGGGCTCCCCAGGCGGGGTCGGGAGCGATCTGGGACCTGCGATCCAACGCCCTCCGGCCGAGTACGTGGACGTCGGCCGACGCCGCCGGCCTCCCCATCCTGGCCGGCCTCATCCGCCGCGACGAGGTGGAGGCCGGAGTGATCGACCACGCCATCCGATTCACCGCCGGGGACACGGACGAGAAGTTCATCTGGCCGGCGCGGCACCAGGCCGGCGCGGGGCGGGATCCCTCTCTGCCGCCGATGGGAGCCCGGTTCCGGCTCAAGAAGCGCTTCGGGATCTCCCGGTTCCATCCGGAGACCCAGGTGATCCTGAAGGCCATGAAGCGGTACGGCCTCATCGTGGCCGACAACGGATCGAACTGGTACTTCGGCGGGGCCGCCAACGAGGGAAACGAGTGGTCCAACGAGGTCCTCGACGAGCTGAAGTCGATCCCCGCCGGGGCCTTCGTGGCGGTGGCCACGGGGAAGATGAAGGTCTCGCCCGACTCGGCCCGGGTGAAACCCCGATTCGTCGGGGCCTAGCCGGCTAGGCCTTGCCCTTCTCGCACTTCGCGGAGGTGTCCTTGCCAGGGCCTCCCTTGCCGACTTCATTCTTGCCGGCGCCACAGGTCAGCTTGTCCTTGCCCCCTCCGCCAATGAGCTTGTCCTTCCCGGACCCGCCATTCAGCTTGTCCTTGCCCGCCTCACCTTTCAGGAGGTCTTTCCCGGCTGCGCCCTTGCCGATGTCGTTGCCCACGCTCCCGAGGAAGGTGTCGTTCCCCTCCCCACCGTCTCCGGTGTCGTTGCCCACGTCTCCCAGGATCTGGTCGTTGCCCGCACCTCCCGAGGCCGCGTCATCCCCTGCCTGCAGGCAGAAGACGTCATCCCCTCCCAGGCCGGTGGCGGTGTCGTTCCCGTCCCCCGCGAGGAATCCATCGGCCGCATCGGTGCCGGTCAGGGTGTCGTCTCCCGAGGTTCCGATCCGGTTGACCGGAACCGTTCCGCACAGGATCAGCTCGTAGGCGCCGATGTCGCAGTTCCGGGGGATCCCCCGCTGGTCGTTGGCGGCGCAGGAAGTCCCTCCCGAGCCCGGCGTGGCCGGGTCACCGCCGTCGATGGCCGGCGAGCCGGTCAGCAAGGCGTGGGTCATGGTGGGACCGCCGTTGTCGACCAGGAGGCCGAGCTTCGGGTCGATCGGGGCCGATCCGGTCCCGACCTTGTCCCCGGTGGCAGCCGCGAAGGTGCACCCGGTGACGTTGCCGATGAGGTTGTGCCCCTGAGAAGTGATCGTTTGGTCGCAGTCCGGCGCTGTCCCTCCCGATGCATCGCTGTTCCCGGCCACGATGGTGTTGCGGAGGGTCACGGGGCCGGAACCGTCATTCTGGATCCCGCCACCGTCGCTCGTCGCCGTGTTCCCCGTCACGGTCACGTTGTTCAGCGTGGCGCTTCCGTTGCTGACCCACAACCCTCCACCGTCATCCGCGGTGTTGCCGGAGACGGTGACGTTCGTGAACGTCGAAACCACGCCGTCCAGGTCGACCCCCCCACCCACATCCGGCAGAGCCGTGTTCCCCGAGATCAGCGAGTCGTTGACCGTGAGCGTCGCCGGGTCGTCGTTGGCGATGCCGCCCCCGTACTCCGCCACATTCCCGGTGAGCGCGACCCGGACCAACCTCAGCAGAGCCCCCTGATTGAAGATGGCGCCACCGCCGTCTGCCGGCACGCTCCCCCCGCGGATCGTGACGCCGGAGATCTCCACATCGGGAGGGGTCGCGGTCGGCGGGGTGTGGAACCCGCGCTCGACGCCACCCTCGATGATCGTCGTTCCCGGGCCGGCCCCCTGGATCGTCATGGCGCTCAGGATGTCGAGGTCGCCGGTGTTCCCGGCATCCTCTCCGCCGCCAGTGACGCCCAGCGTGTACGTCCCCGCGGGGAGCGAGATGAGGTCGGCTCCTGACCCCGCCGCACACGCATCCTCGGCGGTGTCTGAGTTCGCCGCGTCGATCCCCTCTCTGAGCGTGCAGTCGCCGTCGTCCGGGCCGGTCGGATCGTCATCTCCCGTGGAGGTGACGATGATCGTGGCCGCGTGGGCCATGTCGACCGGGCCGATGAATCCCACGACGATGGTGCTCGCCAACGCAACGCCGAATGCGGTTCGAAGTCTCACGATTTCCCCCGATCCCGTGTGTGCCGAGACAGGCTAGGTCAACCGGCGAGCCAGGGCAACGGGACTAACCTTGAGGGGCCGTGCGATTGTGCCGGTCCTGTGCCGCGGGAAGTCCCTCTCGGATCAGGGTGAGGACCGCGTCGGCGGCCTCCTCGATCAGGAGCTCGGCATCCTCGCGTTCGGACTTGGCGAACGGCTCCAGGACGTGGTCGGCGGGATCCTTCCGCCCCGAGGGGCGGCCCACTCCCATCCGGACCCGGAAGAAGTCCACGGAGCGGAACCCCTGGGCCAGTGAGTCGAGCCCGTGATGGCCGGCGGTGCTGCCGCCCCGCTTGATCTTGAGGGCCCCGAACGGCAGGTCGATCTCATCGTGGACCACCACCACGTGGCCCGGATCGACCTTCCGGCGCCGGGCGAACGAGGCCACTGGAGGGCCGGAGACGTTCATGAACGTCAGCGGCCTGACCAGGAGGATCCGCTCATCGTCGGCGCGGGTCTCGGCCGCTGCGACCTGACTGAATCGCACTTTCCGAAGACGGGCACCCTGTCGTTCGGTCAAGCGTTCGATGACCCGGGCGCCGAGGTTGTGGCGGGTTTCCGCGTACCGCTCTCCGGGATTGCCCAGCCCGACCACCAGCCAGGCGGCCATGTCTGACGAGGCGGGTTAGCCCTCCTCGCCGCCGCCCTCGTCGGCGGCGGGGGTCGCACCCTCTGCGGCGGCCTCGCCGCCTTCCTCGGGGGCCTCGCCTTCCTCGCCCTCGGCGGCCTCCGCGCCCTCTTCCTCCGGCACCTCGGCCTCCGGGACTTCCAGGATCGGCGGAGGCAC
>DAITPV010000188.1:0-4822 GCA_036833435.1 Actinomycetota bacterium
CGAAGTCTCCCAGCCCGGGCGCCCAGACCGACGAGTGCGTGGACGCCACGACCGGAGAGCCCGAGGTGACCCTGACCCAGAACGACAACAGCTTCTCCCCCGACTGCCTGATCGTCCTGGGCGGGCAGGGCCTGGAGATCGTCAACGAGGGAGCCAACCGGCACAACCTGACGATCGAGGGGACGGATGTGGACCTCGTCGTCGAGCCGGGCGAGACCACCCGGACGGAGGCCATCGGCGGGATCGTCGAGCCGGGGTCGTACGAGTTCTTCTGTGTGTTCCATCGTTCGTTCGGGATGGACGGGGAGATTACCGTCAGTGACGCCGGGTAGGATGCTGAACGACCTGAGGAGGATTCCCATGACCAGAGTGTTCATCGGCCTGCTCGCTGCCGTCCTCATGACCGCGTGCGGCGGAGATGGAGGAGGCGGAGGCGGTGGTGGTGAGTGCGTCGCGACCACGGACCTCAACATGGTCGACAACGCCTTCGAGCCCACGTGCCTGCAGGTCAGCGAGGGCGACGCGATCAACCTCACCAACGAGGGAGCGGCGGTGCATAGCTTCACAGTGGAGAGCGCGGGCATCGACGTCGACGTCCAGGCCGGTGAGACGTCCACCGCGGCCCTGGAAGGCGTCGGGGCGGGCACCACCGACTTCACGTGCTCGTTCCACCCGGAGATGACCGGCACGCTCGAGGTGGGATAGGGATGCGGCTGCGAAGCTTCGCGCTGGGGGCCATCGTCGTGCTTGTCCTGGCGGCCTGCGCCGAGGAGCCCCGAGGCCAGCCCACGGCCGGAGGTGGAGTGGAAGAACCGGCCACCGAGGAGCCCACGGACGACGTCGACTCCGAGCAGGAGGACGACGATGACGGAGAGATCCCCGAGGACTGCTTCGACGAGCGCGAGGGAGTGAACGTTCCGCTGGTGGCCGAGGACTTCGCCTTCGACCCGCCGTGCGCCGTAGCCATCGGCGCGCAGGGCGTGATCCTGGACAACGCCGGGGGCGTCACCCACAACCTGACCGTGGAAGGCACGTCGATCGACCAGGACGTGGAGCCCGGCGAACAGATCGAGGCCGGGCCGCTCGACCTCGATCCGGGGACCCACCGGTTCTTCTGCAAGTTCCACGAGGGCCAGGGCATGGAAGGACAGCTGGTGGTCACCGAGGGGGGCGCGGGTGGAGAGGTCTAGCTAGCGGAGGTCCTGCGGCCCGAAGGCGTCGGGCAGCAGGTCGGTCAGTCGGCGTTGCTCCCGCGTTCCGTCGGGAGCCTCGGACACCACCAGCATGTCCGGGCCGAACTCGTGGAGGACCTGGCGGCATCCCCCGCACGGCCACGTGGGCGTGTCGCCGGAGGCCACCACGGCGACCGCCACCAGGCCCCGGGCTCCCTCGGAGACGGCTCGCTGCACCGCGGTACGTTCGGCACAGACCGACAGCGGATACGAGGCGTTCTCCACGTTGCACCCCGGGAAGGTCCGGCCATCCTCATCGAGGACGACCGCGCCGACCAGGAAGCCGCTGTACGGGGCGTACGCCTGCTCCCGGGTTCGACGAGCTTCCTCGATGAGGGCATCGATCTGGTCGGGACCGGGGTTGCTCACGCGGGCTCCTCCTCGGCCCGAGCAGGCTCGACCTGCTCCACCAGCACCCTGGCGATCCGGCGGCCCTGAACCCGTTCGGCGGTGAACCGCAGCCGCTCGAAGTCCACCCTCTCTCCCTGGCTCGGCAGGCGGCCAAGGATCCCCATCATCAGCCCACCCACCGTGTCCCATTCCGTGTTGGGGAGCTGGGCGGCGAGGAGCTCGTTGAGCTCGTCGACGGGCAGCCGGGCGTTGACCCGGTAGCGGTTCTGGCCCATCGGGATGACGTCGGGCTCCTCACGGTCGTACTCGTCGACGATCTCCCCGACGATCTCCTCGAGGAGGTCCTCCAGGGTCACCAGGCCGGCCAGCGCACCGTACTCGTCCACCACCAGCGCCAGGTGGACCTTCTCCTGTTGCATCTCCCTGAGGAGGTCCGACACCTTCTTGGACTCCGGAACGAAGTAGGCCTTCCGGCAGATGTCATCCAGGCTTCGTCCGTTCCGCCCCGCGTGAAGCTCACGGAGCACATCCTTGGCATAGACCACGCCGACGATCTCGTCGCGGTTCCCCCGGTACACCGGGATCCGCGAATACCCGTGCCGGATCACCAGGTCGAGGACCTCGTCGAGGGACTTCGACACGTCGATGGCGACCATGTCCGGCTCGGGGGTCATCACCTCGCGCACCACGGTGTCGCCGAACTCGAAGATCGAGTGGATGAGCTCCTTCTCTTCCTCCTCGATGGCCCCCTCTTCGTGGCCGGCCTCGGCCATCGCCCTGATGTCCTCCTCCGACACGAACGGCCCCGTCTTCAGCCCCTTGCCGGGAAGCAGGACGTTGGCCAGGGCGATCAGGGCCCGAGTGGGGAGACCGAAGATCCGGGCCAGCCAATACACCACCGGGGCCAGGGCCAGGGCCACCCGATCGCTGTGCAGGATCGCGTAGGTCTTCGACATGGCCTCCACGATCACGAAGTACACCAGCGTGAACAGGACCGAGGCGATGGTGATCCACACGCTGCCGAACGCCCGCTGGGCCAGGATGGCCACCAGGATCGCCGAGCCGTTCTGGACCAGCATCACGGTGAGGTAGATGGCGTTCAGGAATCGAGGCGGATCGGTCTCGATCTTCAGCAGCAGGCTGGCGTTCCGGCGGCCCTCTTCTTCCAGCGCCAGGGCCCGAACCCTGGTCATCCGGCTGATGGAGGCCTCGGCCATGGCCAGCACCGACCCCAGGGCCACCAGGATCCCGACCAGCACCCACAGCAGGCTCACGGTCGCGCTCCGCTGTAGGTGGCCTGCCGGTCCCACATCTCCCGGCGCTGGCCTTCCTCCTGATGGTCGTAGCCCAGCAGGTGGAGGATCCCGTGGACCAGGAGGAGGCGCATCTCCGCATCCGCGTTGGTGTTCTGCTCGGCGGCCACCTCGGGGCAGATCACCACGTCCCCCAGGAGGCCCTCTTCATCCATCGTGAACGACAGGACGTCGGTGGGCCCGGGCTCGTCGAGGTACCGCTCGTGGAGCCGGGTCATCTCCGCTCGATCCACCAACGCCACCGAGAGCTCGACGCCGGTGGCGCCCTCGGCTTCGAGGGTCCGACGGGCCAGTTGGATGAGCGCGTCGCGGTCCGTGGGCACGTCCTGGCGGTCCGTGAGGACCACCTCGGGACTATCCGGGTCTTCGGTCACGATCCCCGGTCTCTGCCTCGTCCCTCGCCCGGCCGGCCTCGCCGAAAACGCGGTAGGCCTCCACGATGTCCTGGACGATCCGGTGCCTGACCACGTCGCGGGCACCCAGGTGGATGAACTCGATCCCGTCGATGCCCTGGAGGATCTCCTGGACCACCACCAGCCCGGAGCGGTGTCCGGCCGGCAGGTCGATCTGGGTCACGTCTCCGTTCACCACGGCCTTCGATCCGAAGCCCAGTCGAGTCAGGAACATCTTCATCTGCTCCGGCGAAGTGTTCTGGGCTTCGTCCAGGATGATGAACGAGGAGTTCACCGTCCTTCCTCGCATGAAAGCCAGCGGGGCGATCTCGATCGTGCCACGCTCGACGAGCCGGCGGAACGCTTCCGGTTCCATCATCTCGTACAGCGCGTCGTACAACGGGCGGAGATACGGGTCGATCTTCTCGTACAGCGTGCCCGGCAGGTAGCCGAGCTTCTCCCCCGCTTCCACCGCCGGCCGGGTGAGGATGATCCGGGACACCTCGCGGGCCTGCAGTGCCTTCACCGCGGTGGCCACGGCCAGGTAGGTCTTCCCGGTTCCCGCCGGACCGATCGAGAAGGTGACCGTGGATCGCCGCAGCGCGTCGACGTACTGCTTCTGGCCGAGCGTCTTCGGGCCGATGGACCGGCCTCTCGAAGTCAGCACCACGTCGGTGAGGACGTCGGTGGGCCGGACGTGGTCCTCCTTGATCATGTCGATGGTTCGGGTCACGGACGAAGCGCTGAGCTCCTGGCCTCGTGCGAGCAGCTCGATGAGCTCCTCGAACAGGTGAGCCACCCGGCCGGCCTCCTGATCCTCCCCGGTGATGGTGATCTCGTTCCCCCGGACGTGGATCGTGGAGTCGAACGCACCTTCCACGACCTTGAGGAGCTCGTCCCGCTCTCCGAGCAGGGCGACCATCGACTGGGCCCCCGGAACAAGGATCTTGACCTGGGTGGTTGCTTTCGCCACGTGCCTCTCGGGTTCTTCCCCCGTTGGAAAAGGGGTCGCGATCCTCGCGACCCCGCCACCCCCGAATTATAGGGCTAGCCGGGCGGCCAGCCCATGCTTCGGCCTCCCAGCAGGTGGTAGTGCAGGTGATGGACGCTCTGACCGGCGTCGGGGCCCACGTTGGTGACCAGTCGCCACCCCGAACGATCGACGCCGTCGGCCTTGGCCAGGTGAGCCGCGGTCATGGTGATCTCCGTCAGCAGCTCGCCGTGCTTGTCGCGGATGGCCCGAGCGGACTCGATGTGCTCCTTGGGAACGATGAGGATGTGCGTTGGAGCCTGGGGGTTGATGTCCCGGAAGGCCACCACGTTGTCGGAGGAGTGCACCACGTCGGCGTCCATCTCTCCGGCGACGATCGCGCAGAACAGGCACTCCTGAGCCATGTCCGGGATGCTAGCGCGGGCCGCGGGGCCCGTCGAGCGGGCCTCTCGACGCGTAGCAGCGGAAGGGCGCGACGTGTCGTCCCGAGAGCTCCAACCCCGCGGGCCGGCCCCGAACCTGGCGGGCTACGTGCAGGTGTCC
>DAITPV010000189.1:0-4797 GCA_036833435.1 Actinomycetota bacterium
GCGTTCGTTTATTCGCGGTTCAAGGGAGACTCGGCATCACCTCCGGGGAAGGTGGGACCTTCACGTGCAGGTGGGGTGGGGACGAACCATGTGAGGCGCAGTATAGGCGCAGGTCGCCGCCCTGTCGATACCGAGGGTGGGGGGCACAAAAGCAGGAGCCCCGGTGGTCCGGGGCTCCTGATGGTCTGGGTCGCGCTACTGGACCGGACGGACGTTGGCGGCCTGCTGGCCCTTCGGTCCGTCGACGATCTCGAACTCGACCTGCTGGCCTTCGGTGAGGGTCTTGTATCCATCACCCTCGATCGCCGAGAAGTGCACGAACACGTCGTCCCCGTCGGGACGCTCGATGAAGCCGTACCCCTTCTCGTTGCTGAACCACTTCACGGTGCCTTGCGCCAACCGACTTCCCTCCTACTCCCGGCGGTCTTTCCGCCTTGCGTTCCACACCGGCGGACGAGCCGCCGAACTCACAAGCGGTGAGCCTAGCACGGCCGTATCTGCCCTGATAGGGGGCCTGTGAGGGCCTGTCGGCCACATGGCGCTTGTCCCGTCGAACTCCCGACTGGACACCCTTGCGGCGGTGGCGACAATGAGTCGCCCGGGCGCAACGCCCATCGTCCGGCTGTCGGATCCCCCCGACGGCGACGAGGAGCATTGTGCCGGAGAAGCTGATCGACGCATGGCGGTCACCCCAAGGTGTGTGGCGCGTCGGCGCGGCCGGTCTGGTCGTCATCCTCATGGCCGCGGGAGCGTGGCTCCTGACGGTCACCCGAGACTTCTCCACTCCCCTGATGAACGTGATGGTCATCCCCGTCCTGCTGGCCGCGGTGTTCTTCCAGCTGCCCGGCGGAATCATCGCCGGCGCCGTTGCCGGCGTCCTGGCGACGGCCCTGTCCCCCAGCGCGCAGGATGCGACTCTCCTCGAGTGGTTCGTGCGAGGTGGCTTCTTCATCCTGATCGGGGGCCTTGCCGGCCACGTGCAGCATCTCCTGCAGGCACGACTCCGGAACGGACAGGAGCTGGTGGAACGGCTGAGCACGGTGCACGTTCGCGCCTTGAGCACGTTCGCCTCAACGGTGGATCTTCGCGACCGGCCCACGGGCGGACACTCGGCACGGGTAGCTCACAACGCCCACACCCTGGCCCTGGCGCTGGACCTGGACCCCGAGACCGCTCAGGCCGTGTACTGGGGCGGCCTCTTGCACGACCTCGGAAAGATCGCCATCCCCGAGGGGATCCTGAAGAAGCCGGGCCGTCTGACGCCCGAGGAGATGCTCATCATGAGGCGTCACGCGAACATCGGCGCCGACCTGCTGCTTTCCGTATCCCCCGACCTTGCCTCCGTCTCAAACGCCGTGCGGTCTCATCATGAGCGATGGGACGGTTCGGGCTACCCGCAGGGCCTGGCCGGTGGAGAGATCCCGTTCACCGGGCGGATCCTCTCGGTGGTTGATGTGTTCGAGGCCCTGACCTGTGAACGGACGTACCGCAGCGCCTCCGAGCCGCAGAAGGTCCTGGCGCTCCTGCGGGAGGAGGCCGGAATCCGATTCGACCCGCATCTGGTGGCGCTGTTCGAAGACCTCTACTGGCAGGGCGCCCTGTACACGGCCTTCGGCGCGGACCTCGAGTCAGCCGGAGACGATCCCACCCACCTGCATGCCGGGCGGCAGCTGGGGGCCATCCTCCGCCCCACCGTGGTGCTTCCGGACTACCAGCTGGGTTCCAGCGGCCGGCCGTAGTCGTCCTGCAGCCGGAACGTGTCGTCCTCCGTGGTGTACCCCTGGGCGATCTCCAGAACCCGTCCCCGCTTTGAGCCGGTGTTGCTGATCCGGTGGGGCTCTTCGGCGGCCACCACGAACTCTTGACCGGGCTCGGCATCGACGACCCGGTTCCCGATCTGCACCCTGAGTCCGGGGTCCAGGACCACCCACATCTCGTCGCGGAGCTGATGGTAGTGCTCGCTGGTGGTCTGCCCGGGCTGGATGGTGATCACCCGGACCGACGACGGCTGGTTCAGGGCGTACGTGGTGACCTTGCCCCAGGGCTTCTCCACGATCATCGCTATCCCTCCTGTTTCGGCAGCGTGTCCAGCAGCGCGGCCATCTCCATGGCCGCCGTGGCGGCCTCCCAGCCCTTGTTCCCGTGGGCGCCGCCCGCGCGGTCCAGGGCCTGGTCCATGGTCTCCGTGGTGAGCACCCCGAAGACGCACGGGACCCCGGTCTCCAGCGCGACGCTCTGTATCCCCCGGGCACACTCACCGGCCACGTAGTCGAAGTGGGCGGTCTCCCCGCGGATGACCGCTCCCAGGCAGACCACGGCGTCGAACTGACCCGAGCGAGCCAGACGCATGGCCGCCAGGGGAAGCTCGAACGCGCCGGGGGTCCAGGCAACCTCGAGGTCATCGTCCTCCGCGCCGTGTCGCCGGAAGGCGGCCAGGGCTCCGTCCAGCAGACGGGTGGTCACCACCTCGTTGAACCGGGACACGACCACCGCGAAGCGGCGAGCTCGAGCCTCGGGCGTTCCCTGGTGGGTCCTCACCCATCCTCCTCTTCCGGTTCCGACAACAGGTGACCAAGCTTCTCACGCTTGGCCTTCAGGTAGTCCACGTTGTGTGAGGTGGGGGTGGTCTCCAGCGGCACCCGCTCGATGATCGACAGCCCATGTCCCTCCAGGCCGGCCCGCTTGGCCGGGTTGTTCGTCAACAGGCGCATGGTGCGCACCCCGAGGTCGTACAGGACCTGGGCCCCGATCCCGTACTCCCGCGGATCCGGAGGGAACCCCAGCTCCACGTTGGCCTCGACGGTGTCCCGTCCGTCCTCCTGGAGCCGGTAGGCCAGGAGCTTGTGGGTGATCCCGATGGCCCGGCCCTCGTGCCCCCGGATGTACAGGACCACGCCGCGGCCTTCGGCGGCGATCTTGGCCAGCGCATCCTCCAGCTGCGTGCCGCAGTCGCAGCGCAGTGAATGGAACACGTCTCCGGTCAAGCACTCGGAGTGGACCCGGACCAGGACCTCGCGTCCGTCACCGATGTCGCCCATCACCATGGCCACGTGGATCCGCCCGTCCACCGTGGACTCGTAGGCGTACGCCCGGAACGTCCCGGAGGTGGTGGGGATCCGGGCCTCCGCCACCTTCTTGACCAGACGCTCCTGCCGGCGCCGGTACTCGATGAGGCCCGCGATCGAGATGATCTTCAGGTCGTGCTGGCCGGCGAACCGCACCAGGTCGGGGAGCCGGGCCATGGTCCCGTCGTCGTTGACGATCTCGCACAGGACGCCGGCCGGATACAGCCCCGCCAGCCTGGCCAGGTCGACAGCGGCCTCGGTGTGTCCCGCCCGTTTCAGCACCCCGCCCTCCCGGTACCGCAACGGGAAGATGTGGCCCGGGCGGACCAGGTCGGGAGGCGTGGTGGAGGGATCGATCATGGCCCGGATGGTGGCCGCCCGGTCCGCCGCCGAGATCCCCGTGGTGGTCCCGGCCAGGACGTCCACCGACACGGTGAACGCGGTGCGTTGTGAGTCCGTGCTGTCCGCCACCATCATGGGGACCTGGAGCTCGTCCAGGCGTTCGCCCACCACGGGCATGCACACCACCCCGCTGGTATGCCGGACCATGAACGCCACGGCCTCCGGGGTCACCTTCTCGGCGGCGATGATCAGGTCGCCCTCGTTCTCCCGCTCGGCGTCGTCGACGACGATCACCATCCGGCCGCTACGGACGTCCTCGATGGCCTCGTCCACCGGGGCGAACTCGTTTTCGGTGGCCACCGTCCCCAGCTCCAGCTCCTCGGTCACCGTCCGCCCCCCACGAATCGCTCCACGTACTTGGCCAGCACGTCGACCTCCAGGTTCACCCGGTCGCCGGGCCCCCGATCGCCCAGCGTGGTGGCGTCCAGGGTGTGCGGAACCAGGGCGACCTCGAAGGTCCCGTTGGACGCCGCCGCCACCGTCAGGCTGACGCCGTCGACGGCCACGGAGCCCTTCTCCACGACGTACCGGGCCACCGGCTCCGGCACCCGGATCCGCATCCGGACGCCGTTCCCTTCCGACTCCGCCGACTCCACCGTTCCCACCCCATCCACATGGCCCTGCACCACGTGTCCGCCAAGCCGGGTGGCCAGGGTCAACGGGCGCTCCAGGTTCACCGGTGAATCGGTCCGCAGCTCCCCCAGGGTCGTGCGGGCCAGCGTCTCCTCGGCCACGTCGAAGGCCAGGACCTCTCCTTCTCGCGCCGCTACCGTCAGACAGACCCCGTTCACTGCGATGGAGTCACCGATCGCGGCGTCGCCGGCAACCTTCGTCCCCCGGACCTCGAGCTTCGTCCCTCCCACCGCCACGGCCTTGCCTCGCTCCTCAACGATCCCGGTGAACACGGCACACCACCTTGAGATCCTCGCCCACCGGGGTCATCTCCACGATCTCCGCTCGCAACGCGTCGGCGATGGTGGCCACTCCGTCGCCCATCACCGCGCCCGGGGCATCACGTCCCCCGAGGATCATCGGAGCGACGAACAGGACCACCCGGTCGACCACCCCGCGACGGAGCGCGTCCCAGGCCAGCTCCGGGCCCCCTTCCAGGAGCACCGACTGGAGGTCGCGCTTCCCCAGCTCGGTCAGGAGCGCGTCGAGGGGAAGCCGCCCGCCGCCCTCGTCGTCCAGCACCAGGACCTCCGACCCCGTCCGGGCCCATGCATCCCGCCGGTTCGAGGGCGCCGACTCCGTGGTGGCCACCAGCGTGGGAGCCAAGCCGTCCGAGAACACCGTTCGATCGGCGGGGACCGAGCCACGTCCATCAACG
>DAITPV010000190.1:0-4789 GCA_036833435.1 Actinomycetota bacterium
ACCACCCCGCAGACCGGGCCGCGGCGGCGGGGTTTCCCCCGGCCAGATCGTCGGTGAGCGTGAACATGACTGCGGCCACGTCCTCGGTCCGGCAGCCGTTGGCTTCGACCAAGGCGTCCAGCAGCTCCAGGGTGGCCGCCTCCACGGTGGCCTCATCGACCGTGGTGGCTCCCCGGATCCCCCGGCACGCCGTGGCGTTCTCGGTCACGTCAGCTCCTCCCAAAAGAAAAAGGCGCGGAGCCCGGCTCCACGCCTTCCCGTCTGCCGTTTTTCGGTTCTGCTACCCGATGCCCCGGGAAGGCGTGGCTGAGCTCCAGGAATAGAAGCCGTACGTGCGCCAGCCGTTCCCGTGCGACATCAGGGCGCCAAGTTTGAACCTCGGAAGGCTGCTCGTCAAGGGACCTTGCTCAGGTGATGCTCTTCTCCTTCTCGCACCCGGGAGCCTTGTCGTCCCCCGAGCCCCCCACGCAGGTGTCCTTGCCCTGGCCTCCGTTGAGGGTGTCCTTCCCCACGCTTCCCTTGAGGTTGTCCTTGCCGTCCTGTCCGAGGAGTGTGTCCCGGCCCCCACCCCCATTGGCGGTGTCCCTGCCATCCCCGGCACACACCAGGTCGTTCCCACCCTGCGCCTTGATCCTGTCGTTGCCTCCCAAAGCGGCCACCACGTCGCGACCCGACGTGCCTGTGAGGGTCTCCCCGCCCGTGGTCCCCACCACCGTGGCGCTCTTTCCCTTACACGTGGCGGGGGTAGGCGGTGGCCCCGGCGGCGGAGCGGGGAGCGGGAAGGCTTCGATCTTGGCCACGAAGCCGTCATCGCTGCCGCCGTTGTAACCCTGGTCGAAGCCCGGAACGGGGAACAGGTCGTTGGCGTCGTCGTCCCCGTCTGGGAACGTGGTCTGGTCGGAAGAGGTCGGGCCGGCCACGTAGGCGTTCCCCGCGCTGTCAACGGTGATCTCGTATCCGGACTCGCCGAGCAAACCTCCGATGTATCCGGCGTACACAAGCGCCGTCCCGGCCGTGTTGACCTTCGCTACGAACGCGTCGGTGCCGCCGTTGAAGGTCTGGTCGGGGCCCGGGACCGGGAAGGCGTCGTTCCCGTCCGGATCCCCATCGGGGAAGGACGTCTGATCGGATCCCGTTTCCCCGGTGATGTACGCATTCCCCGTGCTGTCTGAGGCGATCCCGAATCCCGTTTCGAAGGACGACCCACCGATGTACCCGGCGTACACCAGCGCGGTTCCTGCCGGGTTCAGCTTGGCCACGAACGCGTCGTTGCTACCGTTCTGGGTCTGGTCGAAACCGGGGACCGGGAAGGCGTCGTTAGCGTCGTCGTCGCCGTCGGGGAACGTGGTCTCGGAGGAGGACGTGACCCCGGTTACCATGGCATTTGCCTGGGCATCGATGCCGATCCCGAACCCGTAGTCGGGGTTGTCCCCTCCGATGTACCCGGCAGACACCAACGCTGTCCCCGTCGCGTTGATCTGGGCGACGAACGCGTCGGCGTTGCCGTTGTAGATCAGGTCGGGACCAGGGATCCCGTCGAACGCGTTGCCGTCCCCGCCGTCGTCGGTCCCATCCGGAAACGACGCCTCGCCGGAGTCGGTCCACCCAGCCACGGCGGCGTTGCCGGAGGGGAGAGGGACGATCCCGAACCCTTGATCGTTTTGGGCACCGCCGATGTATCCGGCGTACACCAGCGCCGTCCCCGCCGGGTCCACCTTGGCCACGAACGCATCAGTGAAGCCGTTGTGGGTCTGGTCGGGACCGGGGATCCCGTCGAAGGCGTCGGGTCCCCCTCCACTGTCGGTTCCGTCGGGGAAGGTCGTCTCGCCCGAATCCGTTCGGCCGGTCACGTAGGCGTTCCCGCTGCCATCCACCCGGATCTGCTGGGCACGGTCTGACCCTGCCCCCCCGACATACGTCGCGTACTCGAGTGCCGAGCCCGACGGGTTCAGCTTGGCCACGAACGCGTCATCGCTCCCGTTGTGGACCTGGTCGAACCCGGGGGCCGGGAACGTGTCGTTGGTGTCGTCATCGCCGTCCGGAAATGTGGTCTGGTCGGATGCGGTGGCTCCCGTGACGTAGGCGCTCCCCGAGTCGTCCACGGCGATGGATCGACCACCGTCGAACTGAGAGCCTCCGATGTACGCCGCGTACACGAGGGCCGTCCCCGCCGCGTTGATCTTGGCCACGTACGCGTCCCCCCCACCGTTGTAGACCTGGTCGAACCCGGTCACCGGGAACACGTCGTTCGAGTCGGGATCCCCGTCCGGGAACGTGGTCTGGTCGGAGGATGTCGCTCCCGTCACGTAGGCGTTCCCCGAGGGGTCCACCGCGATCCCTCGCGCGTGTTCGCTGCCGGAGCCTCCGATGTACCCGGCGTACAGGAGCAGCGCCGGATCGATCACCAGTGGCCGCGTGGAGTCGTATGCCCCGAGCTCGAAGCCCACCTTGCCGCCCATCACCGAGTACTCGGTGGCGATCTCGTTCCTGCTGCCGTTCACCAGCTGGTAGGACACGGGGGTGTCGTCGATCAGGGTCCCGGACGGTGTGGTGATCTCCAGTTGGCCCTGGTCGTTCACGGCCAGGCCGCTCGATCCATCCCAGGTCATGGCGATCCGACCGGGATCCGTTCCGGGCTCCACGACGAACTGGTACTTCAACCGGGAAGCGGTCCCCGAGAACTGCAGCTCGATGCCCGGCCACAGGTTCCGGTACGCCACCTGCGAAAAGGTCGGGAGCCCCTCTTGCCCTGTCCCGAAGTCGCTGATCGTGGCTTGGGTCCTTCCTCCGGCGGTGGGGGACACGTCTTCGGCGCCGGGGAACTCCATGTCGAGGTCGGCCGGCCGTCCGCTCTCGAGGCGCGCCGAGAGCGCCACGCCGTTCGGGGTGAAGTACACGGATGCCCCGGCTCCTTCGAGGTAGTAGTTCGCCTGAGGATCCACCTGGCCCCGGTTCTCGATGAATGTCAGCGGGAGCCGATCGAGCATCCCCCGAACGGTGGGACCTTTCGGGGTCGGTGACCCAGAGGACACCGAGATCACGGCAGTTGAGCCGGCCGCCACGACGACGACACCTACGAGGACGACGATGGAACGGCGAAGCATGGACCCTCCTCTCCCCGAGCGAACATATCCAACGCAGGCCCGAGCGACCCTGTCAAGGGTGATCAGTCGCACACGGCGCCGGTGGAGGCGCTGCCCACCAGCCGGGCGTACTTGGCCAGGGCTCCGGATGTGTAGCGAGGTGGGGGAGGGACCCACGCCTCCAGCCGTTGCCGGATCTCCTCCTCTGGGATCTCCAGCTCGATCCGCCGGGCCTCGCCGTCGATGGACACGACATCGCCATCTTTGATTGCCGCGAGCGGCCCGCCATCGGCGGCCTCGGGAGCCACGTGTCCCACCATCAAGCCCCGGGTGGCTCCGCTGAACCTTCCGTCGGTGACCAGGGCCACGTCGGCGCCCAGCCCGGCGCCGGCCACGGCAGCCGTCACCGCCAGCATCTCGCGCATCCCCGGCCCGCCGCGCGGCCCCTCGTACCGGATCACCAGGACGTCGCCGGACCGGATCCGTTTCTCCGCCACGGCGGCGAAGCACTCCTCCTCCGAGTCGAACACCCGGGCCGGCCCGCGGTGCGAGGTCCGCCCGGTGGCCGCCAGCTTCACCACTGCGCCGTCGGGCGCCAGCGAGCCTCGAAGGATTGCCAGCCCGCCGCCGGGATGGATGGGGTCGGTGACCGGCCGCACCACGTCCTGTTTGGCCGGCGGTGTTGCGGCCTCCAGGTTCTCCGCCACGGTCTTCCCCGACACCGTCGGCGCGTCGCCGTGCAGGAGCCCCGCGTCGAGAAGCTCCCGCATCACTACCGGCAGGCCTCCCGCACGGTCGAGGTCGGCCATCACGAACCGCCCGCCCGGCCGGAGGTCGGCGAGGTGAGGGGTTCGGCGAGCGATCCGGTCGAAGTCGTCGAGGTCCAGCTCCACCCGGGCCTCGTGGGCGATGGCCAGCAGGTGGAGCACCGCGTTGGTCGACCCGCCAACCGCGGCCGCCACCGCGATGGCGTTCTCCAGGGCATCCCGGGTGACGATGGCCCGGGCGGTCACGCCTCGTTCCACCAGGGCCCCGACGGCCACCCCCGCGTCCTTGGCGGCCTGGTCCCGCCGGGGGTCGATCGCCGGGGGAGAGGCCGATCCGGGAAGGGACAGGCCCAGCGCCTCCACCGCGCAGGCCATGGTGTTCGCCGTGTACATCCCGGCGCATGAGCCGGGGCCCGGGCACGCCACCCGCTCCAGGCCCCGGAGCTCCTCCTCGCTCATCCGCCCGGCCTCGGCGGCACCCACTGCCTCGAACACGTCCTGGATGGTCACGTCGCGGTCTCGCCACCGGCCGGGCATGATCGTTCCCCCGTACAGGAACACCGCGGGAAGGTCCAGCCGAGCGGCCGCCATCACCATCCCCGGCAGGGACTTGTCGCAGCCGGCGATGGTCACCAGGGCGTCGAAGCGCTCGGCGTGGGCCACCAGCTCCACCGAGTCGGCGATGAGCTCCCGGGAGACCAGCGAGGCCCGCATGCCCTCGTGGCCCATGGCGATCCCGTCGGACACCGCGATCGTGGTGAACTCCAGAGGCACCGCGCCGGCCTCCCGGACCCCGATCTTGGACTGCTCGGCCAGCCGGTCGAGATGGACGTTGCACGGGGTGACCTCGTTCCACGAGGAGGCCACTCCGACCTGGGGCTTGTCGAAGTCCTCGTCGGAGAACCCCACGGCTCGGAGCATCGCCCGGGCCGGAGCCCG
>DAITPV010000191.1:0-4768 GCA_036833435.1 Actinomycetota bacterium
CCTCGAGGCAGCGCCCTATTCGTACTCAGCTTGGCTCGTCGATGACGGACACGTCCAGGTCGCCGTAGTACGTGAGCGCCAGGGTCCGGGGGATCGGCGTGGCGGTCATGATCAGCACGTCGGGCGAGGCCCCTTTCTCCTTCAGGGCGATCCGCTGGTGCAGCCCGAACCGGTGCTGCTCGTCCACCACGGCCAGAGACAGGTTGGCGAACTCCACACTCTCCTGGACCAGCGCGTGGGTCCCCACAAGCACGTCCACGCGTCCGGCCTCGACGGCCTCGAGGACCCCCTGACGCTCCTTGCCGGTCACCGACGCCGTGAGCATCGCGTACGACGGGCCGTCCTCCTCTCCCGAACCCAGGAGTGAGCCCTGGTCAGTTGCGCCGGCCGGCGTGGCCCCGGCCACCCGGTGCCCTCCGATCGGTCCGAGCAGGGCCTCCACCGTTCGGAGATGCTGCCCGGCCAGGACCTCCGTGGGCGCCATGATCGCTGCCTGGTGCCCCGACTGCACCGCCACCATGCATCCGTACAGGGCCACCACGGTCTTCCCGGATCCCACCTCGCCCTGGAGCAGCCGGTTCATCGGCCGGGGCTCGGCCATATCCGCAGACACCTCATCAATGGCCCGGCGCTGCGCGTCGGTGGGCTCGAAGGGGAGGGATTTCACGAACCGCTCGGCAAGCTGTCCGGAGGTGTCGTGGGCGATGCCCTCCGTCTCGGCCTCCACGCGGTGCTTGCGGAACGCCACGCCGAGCTCGAGGAAGAACAGCTCGTCGAACTTCAGTCGATCGCGAGCCGCACGCTCCGCCCCCTCATCGTCGGGGAAGTGGATGTTGCGGATCGCGGAGCCAAGCTCCGATAGGGAATGGCGGCCGCGGATGTCGGCCGGCACCGGGTCCTCGATGGGGCCGACCCCCTGGAGTGCGTCGAACACCATCTTCCGGATCACGCCGGGGGACACGCCTTCCCCCGCGGGATGGATGGGAACGATCCGTCCCGTGTGGACATAGTCGGAGTCCCCGCCCCGCAGCACCTCGACGGTGGGGTTCTGCATTCGGAACCTTCCTCGGAACGCGCCGACCTTGCCCGAGACAAGAACCTCCTGGTCCTTCTTGAACTTCTTGGCCGGCCAGGGCTGGTTGAACCAGGTCAGGGGGAGGGTGCCGGTCCCGTCGTTGACCTTCACCGTCACCAGCGTGCGTTTCTTGGGCAGCCGGGCCAGGTTCACCGCGGTCACGGTGGCAACCAGCGTGGCTTCATGGCCCATCCGGATGTCTCCGATCTTCTCCACCTTGGAGCGGTCCAGGTATCGCCGGGGGTAGTGATGCAGGAGGTCGCCGATGGTCTCGACGCCCAGCGACTCCAGGGCCCGGCGGTACTGGCGGGTCCAGCTGCCGACGTCGGTTGCAGGCGACTCGGTGGTGAGGACGGAGGTCACTCCGCGGCTACCAGAACGGCTGGACGGGCCTGCTCACCCCTCCGGACCTCGACCTCGTATCGCTCGAACCCATTCCGGATTGCTTCGGCGACCCGCTCTCCCGTTCCATCGTCCACGTCTCGCCCGAGGTACACGGTCACCAGCTCCGCGTTGTCGGTTCCCAACGGCAGCACCCCCAGAACGACCTCCTCGAGGTTCGGCCCGAAGAGGGGATCCCCCGCCGAGCGGGCACCCGACCATCCGTCCGGAGTCCGCTCGATCTCCACGGTCCCGCATTCGGCGATGGCCGCCAGCATCGAGGCGTGGTTGTCGTCCGGAGCATGCTCCGGACGGAACGCCACGGCGGCTGCCACCCCCTCCGCGGCGTTGCGACTGCCCAGGTCATCGACATCCTTGGAGGTCTCCCTCGACGCAGCTGCCACAGCAGTCGACACTTCCACGTCGTTGGGCAAGACCAGCACCACGTCACCGGGGCATCCCTCGATGGCCCGAACGATGTCAGAGACGGAAGGAGGATCGCCGGGTCCACCCTTCACCACCTCGGCACCCAGCGAACGGAACATCTCCACGAGCCCTCTCCCCTCCGTCACGGCCACCAACGACTGGGAAGCGTACCCGCCCACTCCCCGGCCGGCCTCCGGCCGAGGCGCCGCGGGGCGGACCTCCCGGAGCTGGCCGGACGGACAGTCCTCGGCGGCGCCTTCGCCGAGCCAGGTGATCCGGATCTGCTTCGGGACTCCCGCGGAGATCCCAGCCTCGATCGCTTCACCCGGCTCCTGGGTGTGCACATGGATCTTGTAGAGCCCGTCGCCCCCCACCACGACCAGCGAGTCTCCGATCTCGGAGAGGCGATCCCTCAGTTGTTCGAGGAGGACGTCGGAGCAGGTGAGCAGGTACATGACCTCGTATCCGTGGTCCTCGACGCCGCCGGGAGGGACGCTCGCATCCTGCCCCACGGGGCCCAGCGGCCCCACGGGAACGGCGGAGTCCCCACCGGTCAACGCGGAATGCAACGCGTCCATCAACAGGACCACGCCCTTCGCTCCCGCATCGACGACGCCCGCCCGCGACAGGTCGTCGAGCTGTTCGGTGGTTCGGCCCAGCGCCTCCGTCGCCGCGTGCAACGCCGCCGACATCACCTCGGCGCAGTCGGCGGTGCCCTCGGCTGCCCGGTGGGCACCCTCGGTCGCCGCGCCCAGGACAGAGAGCATCGTTCCCTCCACGGGCCGAGCCACGGCTCGGCGCGCATCCTCCTCTGCCCGAGCCAGCGCGGCGGCCAGGTCCCTTCCGTCTCGGCTCGTCCCTCCATCTTCACCCAAGCGTGCAGACAGTCCTCGCAGCGCCTGAGCCAGGATGACCCCTGAGTTGCCGCGGGCTGACATCAGCGCGGCGCCGGAGATCATCTCCCCCAACCCTTTGAGGCCGCCAGTGTCACCGTGGGGTCCGCCGTCGAGGGCCTCCACCACCCCCTGCTGGGTGAGCAGCATGTTCGTGCCGGTGTCCCCGTCGGGGACGGGGAACACGTTCAAGGAGTCGATCTCCTCGCGGTGTGCGCGGAGGAGCTCGAGGTAGCGGGACATGGCGTCCCGCAGCACCCGGGCGTCGATCGCCTCCGCCATCGCGAACGGTTCTACCACTGTGTAAGCAAGCGGTGACGTACGATCGAACGGTGCGGAAGGTGGCGCTGTTCGCAGTGGTCGCGGCGTTGGTGACGTCCTGCGGTCAAGCGCCGGCCCAGACGGGTCCCGGCGAGGACGGCTCGCTCCTGCCCGATGACCGCCTGGCCCTCCCGGACTTCGACCTGCCCATGTACCGGGCGCTTCTCCGGGAGTTGCGGGGAACCCCTACGGTGGTCAACTTCTGGGCCGCTTGGTGCATCCCGTGTGAGAGCGAGGCCCCCGACCTCGCTGTCGTGTCCCGGCAGTACGAGGGACGGGTGCAGTTCCTGGGGGTGGACATCTTCGACGAGCGGGAAGCGGCCCGGGAGTTCATCCTCCGATACGACTGGCCGTATCCCAGCCTGTTCGACTTCAACGGCGAGATCCGCGATGGACTTGGCTACATCGGTCAGCCCATCACGCTCATCTACGACGCCGATGGCCGCTTGACATTCGAGTGGGTGGGCGTGGTCACCGACTTCCTGCTCCGCAGGGAGCTCCGCAAGGTCCTTTGATAGGTTGAACTCGTGCCCCGGCTCCTCCGCCCCTTGTTGCTGCTCGCCCTGATCGCAACGGCCGTGGGGCCCACCGCCGAGGCCGTGGCCGCGCCGCGACCGGACCGGATGCGGTTCGAGGCAGCCGAGGGTGCCTCGCTCCTGGTCCACGGCGAGTACCCCACGGTGGAGTCGAGCTGCGTGGATCCCACCCAGCCGGTCCTCCATGCTCGGTACCGCGGAACGATCGAGGTGGTCCGCCGGCCCGACGGCTCGCTGTCTCTCATCGGCGAGCTGGCCTTCGAGGACTACGTGAAGGGAATCGCCGAGGTGCCCCGAGACTGGCCCATGGAGGCCCTCAAGGCGCAGGTGGTCGCGGCACGCACGTACGCCCTCAACCGGCTGCAGTCGGGGACGGCGACGGGCGACTACGACCTGTGCGCCACCACCGAGTGCCAGGTGTACGTGGGCATGGAAGTGGAGGCCGGGCCGTGGGGTGAGCGCTGGGTCCAGGCCGTGGATCAGACCGCGAGCCAGGTGCTCCTGTACCAGGGCCAGCCGGCGATCACCTATTACTCCTCCACCTCTCCCGGCCGGACGTTCGACGTGGAGGACGTGTTCGGTGGCGAGGCTCTCCCCTATCTCCGCGGGATCGAGGAACGCGATGACGGAGCGTCCCCGGTGTCCCGGTGGCGGGTCGAGGTCCCCTTCGACGACCTGGCCAGGTTCCTGACCGCCGACGGGCAGTGGGGAGGGGGGCCGATCCGCAGCGTCGGCGTCTCCGGTGGCTCGATCCGCGTGGTGGGCCGGACCACGGCGACGCTGTCGAAGGACGACGTCCGCGATGCGCTCAACGACACCGCCCACTGCCTGGCCCCCGATCGCTACCCAACCCCCGGGCGCACAGGCAACCCGCTTCCGTCGACGGTTCCCTCGGGGTGGTTCCGCGCGGAGCCAGGGGCCGGCAGCCTGGTGCTGATCGGCCGCGGATGGGGTCACGGCGTGGGAATGGTGCAGTGGGGGGCCTACGGGAAAGCCGAGCGCGGGCTGGGGTACGGCGACATCCTGGCCGAGTACTACGCCGGCCTGCGCCCCGAACCGGTCGACGGACCCGGGACCATCCGGATCCTGGTGGCCGACGGGCTTCGAGAGGTCACCGTGGTGCCGACGGGTGACAC
>DAITPV010000192.1:0-4755 GCA_036833435.1 Actinomycetota bacterium
GGTAGTCGTGCGGGTACTTGTACCCCTTGCCGTGGCCCAGCTTCCCGGCCCCCGGGTAGTGGGTGTCCCGGAGGTGCAGGGGCACCGCCTCGCTGGACGCCGCGTCGGCGCGGACCTTGCCCAGGGCGGCGATCACGCTGTCCGACTTGGGCGCGGTGGCCAGGTAGATGGTCGCGTGGGCCAGGTTGATGGCCGCCTCCGGAAGGCCCACGTACTCCACGGCGTGGGCGGCTGAGGTGGCCACCAGGAGAGCCCGGGGATCGGCCATCCCGATGTCCTCCGATGCGTGGACCACCAGGCGACGGGCGATGTACCGGGGATCCTCGCCGGCCTCCACCATCCGGCTCAGCCAGAACAGCGCGGCGTCCGGGTCGGAGCCCCGGATCGACTTGATGTACGCGGAGATGACGTCGTAATGGGCGTCGCCCTGGCGCTCGTACACCACGGCCTTCTGCTGCACGGAGGCCTCGGCCAGCTCCAGGTCGACCTCGCTCCTCTCCTCGGCCTGGGCCGCCAGCACGGCAGCCTCGAGACCGGTGAGCGCGATGCGTGCGTCGCCGCCGGCCACCGTGACCAGGTGGGCGATCGCTTCGTCCTGGACCTTCACGTCGATATCACCGAGGCCTCGTTCGGTGTCTTCAAGGGCTCGTGCGAGCACGGCCCGGATGTCGTCGTCTTCGAGGGGCTCGAGGCGGAGCAGGATGGTTCGGGACAGCAATGGGGTGACCAGGGAGAAGTACGGGTTCTCGGTGGTGGCTCCGATCAGGGTGATGGCCCCCTCCTCAACGGCGGGAAGCAGGACGTCCTGCTGGGACTTGCTCCACCGGTGCACCTCGTCCACGAACAGCACCACGGAAATCATGGAGTCTCGGGCCCGGGCCATGACCTTGCGGGCATCACCCACCCCCGAGGACACCGCCGAGAGCTGGACAAGCTCGCCGCCGGACTCATGCGCCAGGAGGTACGCGATCGTGGTCTTCCCGGTCCCCGCGGGGCCCCACAGGATCACCGACGGCAGGTGGCCGGAGCGGACTAGTGCCGTGAGCGGCTTGTCGTCACCGAGCAGGTGACGTTGCCCGACCACCTCGTCGAAGGATCGTGGGCGGATCCGGGCGGCCAGCGGCTCGGCCATGAGCCAACGATAGAGCGGCTGCCCGGGTCGTGTCCTCGATGGGCCTGCGCTCACGCAGGTGGGTGCCCTCCCGGTCGGTTCAGTGAACCCCGCTGGGGGGCTCATCACCCCGACCGAAGCCAGGCTCCCGGATCCAGAGGTGTTGACTCAACGAGTCCGCGACCCGGTACAGCCGCGACTCGATGCTAGCCCCGTCGGCCGGCGAGAGCAACGGCGGCGAGCGGAGGAGCATGCCAGAGGATCAACCTTCGGGTGAGGGGGGCTCCTCCGATCCCCCACCCGGCCCCTGGCCCGGCGTCGTCCCGTCCTGACCGGGAGTGGATCCACTCTGACCCGGCGCCGTTCCGCTCTGGCCTGGGGGTGAGCTCCCCGGGCCAGGAGTGGTCCCGCTCTGACCCGGCGTCGTCCCGCTCTGGCCGGGAGTCGATCCACTCGGCCCCTCACCTTGGCCGCCGCCGCCAGATCCTCCGCTCCCGGGGGCGCCCGACCCTGGGTCGTGGGGAATCGAATCCTGGCCGGGCGGGGGAACCTGGGCCGACCCTCCGGCATCGACCGGGTCGCCCGCCGGGTCCGCCGCCTGATCCTGCTGGTCCGAACCGTCCTTCTGCCCGCCCCCGTCTTTCTCACTGGCACCGGGCGCGTCCGACCCCGCATCTACCGATTCCGAATCTGTCCCTTCAGTGGCCAGGCGGACGACGCCGGTCTCGGTCCGCGGGTGTCCCGCATCCGCAGGTGACCGGGAGTGGGCGCCGGAAACGACCGCACCGGCCAGCCCCAGCGTGGCAACGGTCGCGGCGCCCTTCATGGCCATCGCGGCTCCTTCCTCGATCACCCCAGTTCCGCTCAGGAGCTGCGGGATGCGTCCCAGGATCGGGAACTGGGCCATCCAGGACACCACGCCGATCCGTCGCCACAGCCGGCCGATCGAGATGCTCAACAGGGCTCGGACGACCTCTGGATCGAACTGCGCCTCCGCGTACTCTGTGAGCTCGACCCGGGCTTCGGTGGCGCTCATCGGGCGTTTGTAGCTCCGGGCCGCGGTCATCGTGTCGTAGGCGTCTGCCACTGCCACGATCCGAGCTCCCAATGAGATCTCGGTGCTCCTCAGTCCGGAGGGATACCCACGTCCGTCGAGTCGCTCGTGATGTTCCTTGACGGTTCGGGCCCACCTCCCGAGCCACGGCACCAGTGGCGCGATGAACCTCATCCCCTCCTCGGGATGACGGTGGATGACCTCCCATTCCCGCCGGTTGAGCGACCCTTTCTTGTTGAGGATCTTGGACGGAACGGTCAGCTTTCCGATGTCGTGGAGCAGCGCCGCCCACCGAAGGCGATCTCGATCATCCCGGGTGATACGCATCTCGTCCGCGAGCATGTCCGTGAACGCGCGGACCCGCTCGGAGTGCCCCCTGGTGCTCCGGTCGTGTGCGGTCAGCGCGGTGGCCAGAGCCAGGATCGTCTCCGCAGCGGTCGAAGGAACGTCCTCCTCGCCCTCGGGAAGCTCGGACATGCGTTGCTTGAGCCGCCGGACGTTCCCGCTCTGCCGGGCCACACGGAACCGAGAGGGAGCCTGATCCGGGAATGCCATGGCCATCTTCAGCAGCACTGCCAGCGGGCTGAGTCGGCGCAGCAGACGCTCCACGATCAGGAGGACCACGAGGGAACCACCCAGGACCACCACCCACCACACGATGTTTGCCGGCAGGGACCGCGGGCTCGGAAGCGCACGGCTGAGGATGATCGCCGAACCGAACGAGGCCACGATGGGTCCGGCGACCACGACCATCTGCAGCACACCGCCCAGCACCGGCCGGGACCGCCACCGGTTCCCAGGTACGGACTGCGGCCGAACGGCCCGTGGGGGGATCAACTTCATATCCGACATATCGGGCCACTTGGCCGTCGGCTTGAGGGCCGAGTCGGAACTGGCGGAGGCCGATCGGCCCTGAGCTTGCCGGCGCTAGCCCGTTTCCGGCTGACGCCGCAATCTGAGCCCGAGCTCGCGGAGCTGGGCCTCGGAGACCTCGGCGGGTGCGCCGGTGAGAAGGTCGGCGCCCGACTGGGTCTTGGGAAACGCGATGACTTCCCGGATGTTGTCCAGCCCGGACAGCACCATGGCCAGCCGATCGAGGCCGAAGGCGATCCCTCCGTGCGGAGGCACGCCGTAGCGGAACGCGTCCAGCAGGAACCCGAACCGGGCTTGAGCCTCCTCGGCCGAGAAGCCCAACACGTCGAACACCTTCCGCTGAACGTCCGGCCGGTGGATCCGGATGCTTCCTCCGCCCAGCTCCAGTCCGTTCACCACGGTGTCGTACGCCCGGGCCGTGGCGGTCTCCGGGTTCAAGTCGTCGGAAGCAGGTGAGGTGAAGGGGTGATGGACGGACACCCAACGATCATCCTCGTCGCTCCATTCGAACAGCGGGGGCTCGGTGATCCACAGGAACGACCACGATCCCTCCGGGACCAGCCCCAGCCGCGAAGCCATCAGCCGGCGAAGGCCGTCCAGGACCGTGTTGGCCCGGGGCTCGGGGTCCGCAACTAGGAGCGCAAGGTCTCCGTCACCGGCGCCGGTGAGCTGGCGGACCGCGGCGACCTCGTCGGCGGAGAGGTGCTTCTCCACCGGAGAGCGGACCTCCGATCCCGAGAAAGCCATCCACACCAGGCCGGACGCTCCACGCCCGGTAGCCTCGGTGACCAGCCCGTCGAGGTCCTTCCTGGACCACGATGCGGCGCCGGGAGCGGCCAGTCCCTTCACCACGCCTCCCTTGTCCAGCGCCCCGGCGAACGCCCTGAACCCGGTGCCTCGGAAAGACTCGGACAGATCTGCCAGCTCCATCCCCTGGTACCGGAGGTCGGGCTTGTCGGATCCGAACCGGGCCATGGCCTCGGCGTACGGAAGGCGCGCGAACGGAGTCTTGATCTCCACGCCCAGCATCTCCCGCCACACACCGGCGAGCATCTCCTCGATCAGGGACTGGACGTCCTCCTCCGAGACGAACGACAGCTCCACGTCCAGCTGAGTGAACTCCGGCTGTCGATCGGCTCGGAGATCCTCGTCTCGGAAGCACCGCACCACCTGGTAGTAGCGATCCAGCCCCGCCACCATCAGGAGCTGCTTGAACAGCTGGGGTGACTGCGGGAGGGCGTAGAAGGTCCCGGGGGTCATCCGCGACGGCACCAGGAAGTCCCGGGCTCCTTCCGGCGTGCTCCGGGTGAGCATCGGCGTCTCCACCTCCACGAACCCGTGCTCGTCGAAGAACCGGCGGATGGCCGCGAAGGCTCGATGTCGAAGCCGGAGGTTCCGGGTCATCTCCGGCCGGCGAAGGTCCACGTATCGGTACCGGAGCCGGAGGGCCTCGTCGGCCAGGGTCCGGTCCTCGACGGGGAACGGCGGGGTCTCCGCCTCCGACAGCACCTCCACTCGCTGCGCGGACACCTCGACCTCCCCGGTGGGCAGGTCGGGATTCACGGTCCCGTCGGGACGGGGACGCACCCGCCCCTCCACCCGGATCACGCTCTCCCCCCGGACGCGTTCGGCCACGGCGTGGGCCTCCGGCGCATCGTCGGGATGCACCACCACCTGGACGATCCCCTCCCGGTCCCGGAGGTCGAGGAACAGCACC
>DAITPV010000193.1:0-4700 GCA_036833435.1 Actinomycetota bacterium
CGATCCCTAGCCGTCCCCCGTCCAGGGCGGCCAGGGCCACGGTGAACCCCTGGCCCTCCTCCCCCACCAGGTTCTCTGACGGGACCCGACACCCATCGAACAGCAGCTCGCGCAGCGGCGAGGCGTCCCACCCCATCTTCTCCTCGAGCGGTCCGAACCCGAAGCCGTCCCACCCCTTCTCAACGGCAAACGCGGAGATCCCCGCGGGTGACTGGTCACCGGTCCGAGCCATGACCAGATAGAGCTCAGCCTCTCCGGCGTGGCTGATGAACCGCTTCGCGCCGGTCAGCGTGTAGGAGTCGCCGGCGAACTCGGCCCGAGTGCGCAGGGCCGCGGCGTCGGAGCCGCTGGAGGCCTCCGACAGCGCGTACGCGCCCAGCCACTCCCCGGAGAACAACAGGGGCAGGTACCGCTCCTTCAGCTCGTCCGAGCCGAACTCGTGGATCCCGAACGCGCACAGGTGATGGACCGACATCCCAACGGCCAGCGGAAGCGAGCCGGTCCCCACCTCTTCCAGCACCGCCAGGTACGTGAGGTACGGCTGGCCCCCTCCCCCGTACTTCTCCGAGTAGGGGATCCCCCCGAGCCCCATGTCGGCCAGCGTGCGGAACTGGTCCCGGGGGAACTGCTTCCGCTCCTCGAAGCCGGCCGCCTCGGGGGCCACTCGGTCGGCCACGAACGCGCGGACCGCGCCGACGATCTCCCGCTGCTCCGCACTGAGCCCGAAGTCCCTGTCCACGTATCCGTAGCGTATCGAACCCGGTCTATCCTGGTGCCGTGCGCTTTTACGACTCGCTGAGCCGGACCGTCGAAGAGGTCGTTCCGGTCGAGAACGGCCTGGTGAAGATCTACTCCTGCGGGCCCACGGTGTACCGGTACATCCACGTGGGGAACATGCGCTCGTTCATGCTCGGGGACCTCATCCGGCGCGGCCTGAGGCTCGAGGGCCTCGACGTCCGGTGGGTCATGAACATCACCGACGTCGGGCACATGACGGAAGACGTCACCGACACCGGCCAGGACAAGATGGAGCTGGCCGAGGCCGACGAGGGCCTGTCGGCCGCGGCGATCGCCGAGAAGTACACCGAGGCGTTCCTCAGCGATGCCGACCTGATGGGGATCGAACGAGCCGACCTGTACCCCCGAGCCTCCGACCACATCCCGGAGATGATCGCCATCATCGAGACCCTCATCGAGAACGGCCACGCGTACGAGGTCGACGGGACCGTGTACTTCGACGTCACCACGTTCCCCGACTACGGGAAGCTGTCGGGCAACACCCTGGACGCCCTCCGCGCCGGACACCGTCAGGAGCTGGAGATCGATCCCAACAAGCGCCACCCGGCCGACTTCGCCCTGTGGAAGAAGGCCGGGGCGGGCCGGACCCTGAAGTGGCCGAGCCCCTGGGGCGAGGGGTTCCCCGGCTGGCACATCGAGTGCTCCGCGATGTCCATGAAGCACCTCGGCGAGCGGTTCGACATCCACACCGGCGGCAACGACAACAAGTTCCCCCACCACGAGGACGAGATCGCACAGTCCGAAGCGGCTGTTGGGCACCAGGTGGTGTCGATCTGGGTCCACGGCGGGTTCCTCCAGATGGCCGGGCAGAAGATGGCCAAGTCGGCCCGGAACATCCACCGGGTCACCGACCTTCGGGATCAGGGCGTGGACCCGCTGGCCTACCGCCTCCTGTGCTTCGGGACCCGGTATCGGAGCGAGATGGATTTCTCCTGGGATGCCCTGGAGGGGACGAACCGGAGACTCACGCAGGTCCGCCAGCGGATGGCGGAATGGGCGGCGGCCGAGCGTGATGGGCCGACCCCGGAAGCCAAGGACCTCGACCGCCGGTTCCGGGAGGCCGTGGCGGACGACCTGGACATGCCCCGGGCCGTGACGGTCCTCAACGAGACCGTGTCGGCCATGCTGCCCGACGGGGACAAGTACGCCCTCTTGGCGTCATGGGACGCGGTGCTGGGGCTGGACCTCGAGCGGCTGGCACTCGAGACACAGGAGATCCCCCCCGAGGTCCGCGACCTGGTCGCGGAACGGGACCGGGCCCGTGAGGCGAAGGACTTCGCCCGGTCGGACGAGATCCGGGACCAGCTGGCAGCCCAAGGCTGGGAGGTCATGGACACCGCAGAGGGCACCCGGGTCCGGCCGTTGCTTACCTGATCGCCGCCTCGAGCGTGGCCTCCACGCCGAGGAACCCCTCGTGACGCCCGAGCGGACCCACCGACGGGAGGGTCACCCCGGCGGCCCGGTACTCCTCGATCTTGGAGCCGATTGTTTCGGCATTGCCGATCCCCGCGTAGTCGTCACAGAACGCGTCCGACGGCGTGCCTCCACCATCGACCGCTCGAAGCTCCTCCTCGTGCCCGCCCGCGGCGATGGCCCTCCGGTAGAACGGGAGCTGGGTGTACGGGAACGCCCGTGACCGGAACGCGTCGCGGGCCGCAGGGATGTCCTCCGTCACGGCGATGGGGACCGCGGCCACCACCTCGAACGCCTCCGGGTCCCGGCCGTGCTCCTCGAGGGCTTCCCGGAGCACCGGACGCACCGTGTCTCGGATGTACCCGGGATTGCACATCCACAGGACCACGCCATCGGCGACCTCCGCGGCCAGCCGGAGCATGTTGGGGCCGAGCGCCGCGAACAGGATGGGGATCCCTCGCCGCGGCGAGCCGTAGCCCATGAATCCGAACCGGGCCGTGTAGTGGGTTCCCTCGTGCTCGGTCCGGTCGCGCTCCAGGATGTCCCGGACGATCGCGGTGTACTCGCGCATCCGGCCCACGGGGTCGTCGATGGTCTGGCCGTACCACCCCTCCACCGTGACCTTGTGGCTGACGCCGATCCCCAGGCGGAGCCGGCCGCCGGAGATCTCGTCGAGCGTGGCCGCCTCCATGGCCATCAGCGCCGGATGCCGGAGCACGATGGGGACCACACCGGTGCCCAGGCCGATCCGCTCGGTGTGCCGGGCGTAGTGACCGAGGAGCTGGAGCGGCTCCCGGGCGGCGATGTGGGTGACCCACACGCTGTCGTAGCCCAGGGACTCGGCCAGGCGGACCCGCTCGATGCCCTCCTCCAGCGACCGGCCGGGTTCCAGCGAACAGGCCAGGCGGCTCAAGCGGTGGGCAGCCCCAAGGTCTTGGCCACGTTCGACCGGAGGATCTCCGAGGTTCCCTCGTACAGCCGCATGGCCCGGACGTCCCGGTACCACACCTCCAGGCCCAGCTCGGTCATGAACCCCTGGCCCCCATGCACCTGGATGCACCGATCGGCGATCCGGGCCACGGTCTCGGTGGTCACCAGCTTGGCCAGGGCGGCTTCGCGCCGGCCGTCGGCGCCCTCGTCGATGTCGGAGGCCAGCTTGTACAGCAGCAGCCGGGCCTGCTCGAGCTCCGCGTAGGAGTCCACGATCATCCCCTGGATGTACTGGTTGGCCCCGATGGGTCGCTCGAACGCCACCCGGTCCTTGGCGTACTCCGTCATCCGGTTCAGCAGGTCACCGGCGATCCCCAGCGCGGTCGCGGCGATCTGGAGCCTGGCGCCGTTGATCCCCTTGACGGCGGAGTAGAACCCGAAGCCCACCTCCCCCAGGACGTTGTCCTCGGGGACCCGGACGTCCTCGAACGTGAGCTCCGCGGGGTTCTGCACCGGCGACATGGTCTTCTGCATCCGGGAGACCGAGAAGCCCTTGGTGTCCGCGTCCACCAGGAACGCGGTGATGCCGCCCTTGGCCCGCTTCTCGGGGTCGGTGACCGCGAACACCAGGGCGAAGTCGGCGTCGTCGCCGCCGGTGATGAAGTGCTTGCGGCCGTTGATCACCCAGTCGCCGTTCTTCTTCTCCGCCCGGGTGCGGATCCGGGTGGCGTCGGAGCCGGCTTCCGGCTCGGTCAGCGCGAAGCAGCTGGCCTTGTCGGCGGCCATCAGCGGCATCAGGTACTTCTCCCGCTGGGCCTCCGTGCAGTCCAGGTACACCGGCGTGGGGCCCGTGACGATGGGGAACACGGCCTCGTTGTGCGTCAGGATCAGGCCGTGCCCGGTGGCCTCCTCGAGGAGAAGCACCTGGCCCAGGTACGACAGGCCCATCCCCCCGACCTCCTCGGGCATGTGGAGGGTCCAGAATCCCAGCTCCGCCGAGCGCTTCCGGAGCTTATTGCGCTCGTCCTTGAGGGGGCCATAGTTGCCCTCCAGGACATCCTGGCGGTACGACTCCTCCACGGGCCGGACCTCGCGGTCGATGAACTGGGTCAGCGAGGACCGAAGCTCGATCAGCTCGTCGGGGATGTTGATCACGGACACGGGCGGCGACCTCCTCGGGTGATCGGTAACCTACCAGCCGGTAGCATCTTACCGTACCACCTCGAGCTCCCGGGTGGCCCGGTTCAACCGCTCGGCCCCGGAGTCGGTCACCGTCACGATGTCCTCGATGCGGACCCCGAACCGGCCCGGGAGATAGATCCCCGGCTCGACCGAGAAGCACATCCCCGGACGGAGCGGTTCCTCGTTCCCCTCCACGATGTACGGGGTCTCGTGCTCCTCAAGCCCGATCCCGTGACCGGTGCGGTGGATGAATAGCTCGCTGAACCCGGCATCCTCGATCACCTGCCGGGCCGCGCGGTCCACATCCTGAGCGGGAACCCCCGGACGGATGGCCTGGAAGGCGGCCTCCTGAGCCTCCCGGACCACGTCGTACACCC
>DAITPV010000194.1:0-4621 GCA_036833435.1 Actinomycetota bacterium
GGCGTCGTCGTTCCCGTTCGCTCATGCCTCCCCACACGCCGTAGCGCTCGTCGCGACGTAGGGCGTAGTTGAGGCACTGGATCCGGACCGTGCACTCGGCGCAGATCCGTTTCGCCTCGCGCGACGATCCGCCCTTCTCGGGGAAGAAGACTTCCGGGTCGAACTCCCGGCATTTCGCTTTCTCCTGCCATGGGATGTAGTGGTGCATCCCCTGCCCTCCCCCGGGTCAGAACTACACGTGTGTAATTCTGACTGGGTCGCACCACGTTTGTCCAGTCCCCATGATGAACTTTTTGCAAGGGGGTTTGAAGCATTTGTTCGCCACTTTTTGCGCGGCGAATGAATTAGCGATCCGCTATTGCTACTACGTGTTCGTATGTGGTAGTGCGCTGCGTTGCGACTCGACCGATGTCGTTGATCGCTTCAACGAACTCTTGCGGTTCCATCCGGATTCCCCACTCCGCACCGGCCATGCGCGAGATCGTTTCCTCCATCAACGTGCCGCCGAAGTCATTGGCACCGCCGCACAGCATCACCTTGGAAGCTTCGGTTCCCAGCTTCACCCATGAAACCTGAACGTTGTCGATGCTTCCGTCGAGCAGGATGCGGGCGACCGCGTGCATCCTCCGGTTGTCGTCGAACGTCGAGCCAGGGCGAGCCTTTCCCGCAAGGTAGATCGGCGCGTTCTGATGCACGAACGGAAGCGGGACGAACTCCGTGAATCCCCCCGTTTCGGCTTGGATCCGTGCGAGCCGGCGGATGTGCGAAACCCAGTGCGGTGGGGCGTCGACGTGTCCGTACATGATCGTTGACGAGGATCGGAGTCCCACGTCGTGCGCGGTTCGGACGATCTCCTCCCACGTGTCGGCGGGCAGCTTGCCCTTGGTCAGGACCCAGCGCACCTCGTCGTCGAGGATCTCTGCCGCGGTCCCCGGGATCGTCCCCAGGCCACGGCGCCGGGCTTCCTCCAGGAACTCCCGGAACGAGATGCCCAGCCGGGTGGCACCGTTCAGGACCTCCATGGGGCTGAAGGCATGGACGTGGATGTCCGGAACCCGGTCCTTCACCGCGTCCAGGAGCCGGAAGTAGAAGTCGCCGGGGAGGTCCGGGTGGATCCCCCCCTGCATGCACACCTCGGTGGCGCCGTAGGCCCTGGCCTCCTCGGCTCGGTCGGCCACCTCCCGGAGGGTCAGCGTGTAGGACTCCGGGTCGATCTCCCGTTGGGCGAAGGCACAGAACCGGCACCCCACGTAGCACACGTTGGTGAAGTTGACGTTCCGGTTCACCACGTAGGTGACCTCGTCCCCCACCGCCTCCCGGCGGAGGTCGTCGGCCACCCGGCACAGCGCCTCCAGGTCCTCCCCCTCGGCCTGGAACAGAGCCACGGCGGCCCGGTCCGTGATCGGCCGGTGAGCCGCCGCCAGCCTGAGGGCATCCCGGACCTCTCCGGACAGTCGGGACGGATCCACGGTGCGGCGGGCCCAGGCCCGAGTGGCCTCCACCTCCTGCCCCTCCAGGTCCCCGTACACCGTGTCCGCGTCCTCTCGGAGCCCGGCGTTCACATCCTTGGCGAAGGTGAGCTCGATGGATCGTGGCTTCCACTGGACCTCCGGGTCCTGCCAGGCCACGGGCTCCGGACGCTGGCCCTCCACGGCCAGTCCCGCGTCTCCGGTGAGCGCGGCCACGGGAACGCGCATCTTTCCGGCGATCCACGGGTCGGCGCGGGTGGCGTACTCCGGATAGATGCACAACCGCTCACGCAGCTCGTACCCTCGTTCCCCGGTGCGCCGACGAAGGTCCTCGAGCCGGGGCCAAGGAGCCTCGGGGTTCACGTGGTCCGGCGTGACCGGGGACACGCCACCCCAGTCGTCGATCCCCGCATCCAGCAGCTTGGGGTAGTGAGGGTCGGAGAGGTTCGGCGGAGCCTGGAGGTGCATCCGCGGCCCGAGCACCACGCGCGCCGTGGCCACCGTCGCCAGGAAGTCCTCGGTGTCCGGATCGGGATGGTCGTGCATCCGAGTGCCCGGCTTGGCCTTGAAGTTCTGGACGATGACCTCCTGCACATGACGGTACCGACGGTGGACGTCCCGGATGGCGAACAGCGAGGCGGCGCGCTCGGTCGTCGTCTCTCCGATCCCCACCAGGATCCCGGTGGTGAATGGGATCGCCAGTCGCCCCGCGTCCTCGATCGTCCTCAGCCGGACGGCCGGCACCTTGTCCGGTGACCCGTGATGGGGCATCCCGCGCTCGGTGAGCCGGTCACTCGATTGCTCGAGCATCAGGCCCATAGACGCCGACACGTGCTTGAGCCGGGCCAGCGCCTCATACGACATCACCCCGGGGTTGAGGTGCGGGAGGAGCCCGGTCTCCTCGACGACCCGGATCGACATCGCCCGGACGTAGTCGAGCGTCGAGTGGTACCCGCGCTCGGCGAGCCACGTTCGGGCCACCTCGTACCGTGCTTCGGGCATGTCGCCCAGCGTGAACAGCGTCTCCTTGCACCCAGCTCGGCGGCCCGCTTCGGCGATGGCCACCACGTTTTCCGGCGACAGGTACGGCCGATCGAGCTTCGCCGGAGGCTGAGCGAACGTGCAGTAGTGGCACACGTCGCGGCACAGCATGGTGAGTGGAACGAACACCTTCCGCGAATAGGTGATCCGCCGGCCGTGGCCCAGGTCCCGCAACGACCCGGCCACTTCCAGCAACTCGTCGAGCGCGGGGCCTCTCGCGGCCATGAGGGCCGCCGACTCCTCGAGGGACAGAGACTTGCCGACGGAGGCACGGCGGAGGGCGCGCCGTGTGGCGTGGGGAACGGCGGCGGCCATGGGCACCGCAGCCTAGCACCGCGGGTAGGCTTGCGGCCGTGAGGATCGTTGCGCTGGCCGGCGGGGTGGGCGCCGGCAAGTTCCTTCGCGGATTGGTCCAGGTGGTGGACCCCGAGGACGTGACCGTCGTGGTGAACGGCGGGGACGATCTGACGCTCCACGGGCTCCGGATCTGTCCCGACCTGGACTCGGTCATCTACTGGCTGGCCGGCGTGGCCGACCGCCGGCGCGGCTGGGGCCGGGCCGACGAGTCGTTCCGGGCACTGGAGGAGGTTCGTCGCCTCGGCGGCCAGGCGTGGTTCGGGCTGGGCGACCTCGACCTGGCCACGCACCTGGTCCGCACGCAGTGGCTGGCCGAGGGGCGAACGCTGACCGAGGTCACCGCCCGGATGTGCGAGACGCTGGGCATCCGGTCTCGCGTGCTGCCCATGACCGAGGACGGCGTGGAGACGTGGATCCACTGGGAGTCCGAGGAAGGGGTCGGGGTCGAGGCGCCGTTCCAGATCTACTGGGTGGCCCACGGCGCAAAGGGCCGCGTCAAGCAGGTGAGGTTCGAGGGCATCGAGGACGCCCGGCCGGCACCCGGCGTTCGAGAGGCCATCCGCCGGGCCGACGTCGTGCTGTTCTGCCCGTCGAACCCCGTGGTCAGCATCGGACCGATCCTCGAGGTGCCCGGGATCGCCGAGACCCTGCTGGAGCGCTCGGGCCCTGCGGGCGGAGTGTCACCGATCGTGGGCGGCGCGCCCGTCTCCGGGATGGCGGACCGTCTGATGCCCGCCGTCGGCCTGGAAGTCTCCGCGTTCGGTGCGGCCTCCGCCTACCGGGGGCTCCTCTCGAGCTTCGTGATCGACGAGCGCGACGCGGCGCTGGCGGTCCGCATCGAGGGAGAGCTCGGCATGCGGGTGCGAACCACCGACACCATCATGGCCGACGACGCGTCGGCCGAGCGCGTGGCCCGGGCCGTGCTGGACCTGGCCATCGGATGACCGTCGAGGTCATCCCGGTCCGTGGCATCCCCGAGGTCGAGGCCGGAGCGGACCTGGCGGCCCTCATCGCCGAAGCCGCGGAGCCCGGAGCCATCGGTGACGGCGACGTGGTCGTGGTGACCCAGAAGGTCGTGTCCAAGGCGGAGGGGCGGGTGGTGCCCGAGGGCGAAGGCAAGGCCTCCTGGGTGGCTCGGGAGACCCGGCGGGTGGTGGCCCGACGAGGGGAGCTGGTCATCGCCGAGACCCGCCACGGCTTCGTGTGCGCCAACGCGGGCGTCGACGCCTCGAACGTTCCCGGAGCGATGGTCTCCCTCCTCCCCGAGGACCCCGACGGATCGGCTACCCGGATCCGTGAAGGACTTCGGCGCCGGACCGGCGTGGACACCGGGGTGGTGATCACCGACACCTTCGGCCGGCCCTGGCGGCGGGGACAGGTCAACGTGGCCATCGGGTCGGCCGGGCTCGCTTCCCTCATCGACCTCCGAGGAACGAAGGACTCCCACGGGCGGCTCCTGGAAGCCACGGTCATCGCGGTGGCCGACGAGGTCGCCGCCGCGTCGGGCCTGGTGATGGGGAAGGCGGAGGGGATCCCCGTCGCCGTGGTCCGGGGACTCGAGGAGCTCGGCCCGGAGCAGCCGGCCAGCGACTTGATCCGGCCGCCGCAGGAGGACCTGTTCCGAACGTCTCCGCTCCTGTCGGTCTCCGCCCGCCGAACGATCCGGGAGTTCGGCGAGGGCCCGGTGCCTCGGGAAGCGGTGATGGAAGCCGTGGCCGCCGCGCTCACCGCGCCGGTGCCGCACGGCTCCCGAT
>DAITPV010000195.1:0-4620 GCA_036833435.1 Actinomycetota bacterium
ACGACGAGAGGGAGGAGGAACGTGCTACTCGAGAACAAGAACGCGGTGGTCTATGGAGCCGGGCCGATCGGCGCCGCGGTGGCGCGGGCGTTCGCCCGCGAAGGGGCCAGGGTGTTCCTGGCGGGGCGCACCCAGGCCCGGCTGAAGGAGGTCGCCGACGACATCTCCGCAGCCGGAGGAGCGGCGGAGGCGGCGGTGGTGGATTGCCTCGACGGGGGCGCCGTCGACGAACACATCGACGCGGTCGCTCGGAAGGTGGGAGGGATCCACGTGTCCTTCACCGCGATCGGGCACGGGGACGTCCACGGGGTTCCCCTGGTGGAGATACCGTACGAGGACTTCGCCCGACCGATCACCACCGCCATGAAATCCCAGTTCCTGACGGCCACCGCGGCGGCCCGGCACATGGTGGAGCAGGGATCCGGTGTGATCCTGGCGATCACGGCAACGACCGCGCGGCTGGCCAACCTGAACGTGGGGGGTACCGGGGTGACCTTCGACGCCATCGAGAGCCTGTGCCGGCAGCTGGCCGTGGAGCTCGGGCCCCGCGGGGTACGGGTCGCCTGGCTCCAGACCACCGGGATCCCGGAGGCCTTCAAGGAGACCGGCGAGCCGGTCCCCGACTACGGGCAAGGAAACCTGACCCCCCAGGAGCACGTGGCGTGGATCACGGGGCAGACGATGCTCGGCCGATTGACGACGCTCGCGGACGTGGCCAATGCCGCCGCGTATCTCGCTTCGGATCGCGCGGGCGCCATCACGGCCAGCTCGATGAACCTCACTGCAGGCGCCGTGGCCACCAGATGACGGGAGACGGGAGGATCCGATGCTGACGAACTCACCGTTCTACGCGGGCTTCGCGGTCGAGGACACCACTACGGCCAAGGAGTTCTACGAGGAGACCCTCGGGGTGACGGTCATCGATCTCGGCAACGGGTTGTTGTCGCTCCAAGCGGGCAACGGGTACGCGGTGCTGATCTATCCGAAGCCGGGGCACGTCCCGGCGGCCCACACGATCCTGAACTTCCCCGTGGACGACATCGAGGCGACGGTGGACCGACTCCACGGGGCCGGCGTGGAATTCGAGCACTACGACCAGGGCCCGATCAAGACCAATGAGAAGGGCATCGCCACACCGGGACCGAAGCAGGCCTGGTTCCGGGACCCGGCGGGCAACATCCTGTCGGTCATCCAGGACTAGCTCCCGGACGCGTCACGCCCCCTTGTTGCGACCGACCTCCTGGAGGACCCACGTGTTGCCATCCGGATCCTTGAAGTCGGCGAACGAGTTGTAGTCGGCGTGGCTGGGGTCGGGTCCAGGCTGCCAGCCGCCCGGGGTCATGTACCGGATGTCGCTCACCTCCACACCACGGCCTGTGAGCTCGGTACGAGCCGCCTCGATGTCGGTGACGATCAGGTGCGTGCCCCAGACGGAGCCCGGCGTGGCTTCCGTTATCCCGATTCCGATGGTGATCGAACAGGCCGAGCCCGGCGGGGTCATCTGGACGACCCGGAACTGGTCGTTCGGCTGATGGTCGACGTCGAGATTGAAGCCGAGCTGATCGACGTAGAACGCCTTGGCCTGGTCCACGTCCGAGACGGGGATCAATACCAGCTCCAGCTTGTAGTCCACGGCGCAGCCTCCTTCGATCGGTGGTTCCACCCTATGCAACGTCGCGGGGGCCGAAAACTCATCGGTCGCGACGAGTCGACACCTGCGAGAAAGTACCGGGGTGATGGCCGCGATCGCCGCCGCTGTCGGTTACCTGGCCATCGCCGTCTTCCAGCTCGCCCTGGCGCTGGGGGCACCCCTGGGCCGGGCGGCCTGGGGTGGTACCCACGTCCGGCTCCCGAGGCGCCTTCGGGTCGCCAGCGCGGTCGCCGTGGTGTTCTGGGTGCTGGCCGCGGTGATCGTTCTGGGTCGCGGGGGCTACGAGGTCGTCTCGCTCCCCCAGCCCGTCCTCGAATGGGGGACCTGGATCCTGGTCGGGCTGCTCCCACTTGGCGCCCTGATGAACTTCGCCTCGCGAAGCCCGTGGGAGCGCTACCTGTGGGGGCCGGTCGCGCTGATCCTTGCGGTGCTGACCTTCATCGTCGCCCGAGGGCCAGCCCCTTGACCATCACCCGCCGGACTTGACCCGCGTGAAGGCTTCCGCCAGCTCGCTGGCGTTGGCCGCCGCGTTGGCTTCGAGGGTGACGGGAACCGAGCGCACGGTGATGATCACCTTCTTCCCCAGACCGAGACGCTTCACCTCGATCGAATCGACCTCGGCGATCGGCACCGAGCTGAGGACATCCTTGACCTTGCCGCCGAGGCCCATTCCGATGGGCGCCCCGATGCTGAGCGTGAGGAGCCTCTTCTGGGTGACCGCCACCCCCATCGGCGAGGCGAGCTTGATCCCCGCTTGCTCGGCGGCATCCGCGACCTTTCCTACCTGGCTCTGACCCAGCCCCCGCGCTCCGGCCACCGACTGGGTGTGGCCCCGGGCGGCGGCCACGATCGCGGCCAGGATCTCTTCGCCTTCTTCCAGGAACGGCTTGGCGCCCTCCTTGAGCTTCTGTTCCTGCTTCGACATCAGTGCTCCTCTCTCGTTTCTCCTCAACGGTGCAGGGTAGTCGACATCCCTTCGTCGCTCGAACGGTGAAGATGGTTCATCTCAGTCCTGGCCCAGGGAGAGACCATGACGGACCATCACAACCCGAAGCCGAGCGCGATGAGACCGGCGTTCACCGCGCCGTGAAGCAGCGCCGGCCCGACCACCGAGCGGCCCCGTAGTCGGAGGGGTTCGAGGACAAACCAGCTCGCGAGTGCGGTCGCGACGACCGTTCCGATCACGAAGAGCACGTCGGTCCCGAGATCCCAGCTCCGCGCGCGCGTGTCGTGCACGGCATCCATGATGTGCCAGGCGCCGAAGGCCAGCCCGGGCACCAGGACGCGAACCACTCGCTCGCGGGTTCGGATGGCCAGCGAGAGGAGCCCTCCGCGGAAGATGACCTCCTCGAGCACTCCCGTGCCGAATGCGATCGTCCCAAGGGCCAGCAGGTCGAGCTCGGGCTCCGGCCGAAAGATTCGCACGACGGCCACGGCCACAACGACCAGCCAAGCCGGTGTCACCGACCATGCGACGGAGTCGAACCGACCGCGGGCGCCTCTTCTCAAGACCGCGAACAGCAGGAGGGCGGACAGGCCGGTGAGGACCCAGGCCAATGCCGGACGGTCCGTCACCACCGCTATCCCTCCGAGCGCCAGCGCGCCGATCCCTCCCGACCAGGCCACGATCGGGCCCTCCCTGGGGACTCCGACCGCGAGGAGCCAGCCGCGCGGCGTCAGGGCCCCGGCGACAAGGGCGCCCACCACGACGGTGGCCAAAGCGTTCCGGACGAGCAACTGTGGCCCCGGGTCACCGAGCGCATCGGGCCAGTGCGCCACGGTGAGGTTCTTCGCCGTTACCAGCGCAGCAGTGACGAGAAGGAGGATCGCCCCCGGCCATATCCTGCTTTGGAGCCGGGGTCGGAGGTCGAGCGCCCGAAGCCGCCGGGACTCGCGACGGATCGCCTCGAGCTGTGGCTCGAGCACGACGGATCTGAGAGATCGGCTCAATCGTGTCCGATGATGCCTCTGAGCTGTCGAAGCTTCTCGCCGGTCCACCCCTCGGGCGGATAGATCGCGGCCCAGGCATCGACGGTATTCGCGCCGTACTTGTGGCCGTGTCCGGCGGGGACGCCGGTCGAGAAGGCCAGGTCGGCGGCCGTCTGCCAGAACGTGATCACGGGGAGCCAGAACATGTCACTTGAGACGTCTGGTCCGCGAGGGTCGTCGAGCCACTCGGGCGACCTCCACAGCAGATTCGGGTGCCAGTAGGTGACCGGATCGGACGAGTTCTGCAAGTACACGATCCTGGAGGGCGTCCACTCGACCCCTGGCGAGCCGAGGTCGGACGGATCTACCGCGAAGCGCACGTGCTCGCCTCCCTCGAACGTCGGGCGCCACAAGGGGCTGCCGGGCTCTCGCTCCTCCGTCACCGTCGAGTGGATGGGGTTCTTGAAGACCGGCCCGACGAGGAGGGCGCCATCGACGGTCGAGATCATGTGTTGGATCCCGTCGAAGCCCCCCTCGGTCCCGTAGGAGCCAAGGCTCTCCCCGAAGAGCAGCAGCTTCGGGCGTTCGGCCTCGGGGATGTCGCCGAGGCGCTGCTGCACCGCCCGGATCATCTCAAGTCCCGCCGCGGAGGCCTTCGCGTCGTCGACGAGGAACGAGATCCAGCTCGGCAGGAACGAGTACTGCAGCCCCACGAGCGCTGTGTCTCCGTTGTGCAGGTACTCGAGGGGATCGGCGCCTCTCGCGTCGATCCACCCGCTCCCGGTCGTCGTGAAGACGGCCAGCACGTCCCGCTCCCACGCGTCCGTGCGGTCCAGCTCCGCGATCGCCAGGTCCACCTGCTCCTCCAGCGAATCGGCGGAGTCGATGCCGACGTACACGCGGATGGGTTCTCTCGCAGGAGTCCCATTGAACTCGGAGATCTCCTCGACCGTGGGTCCCGAGCCCACGAAGTCGCGGCCCTTCACCCCGAGGGTCTCCCAGGGGACAAGAGACTCGGGGCTCCCCGAGCGCTCCGGCAC
>DAITPV010000196.1:0-4598 GCA_036833435.1 Actinomycetota bacterium
ACCCCTCCGCAGGTGGAGCAGCAGGACCCGGTGGTCCCCAGGAACCCAGCTGCGTGGACGGAACCGGAGACCACCCCGGAGGAATACGGGAAGTGGATCGAGCGGTGCGAACCGGGCGAGGAGGAGCTCGAACGCCAGCGGGCCCGAGCCGACCAGCTCCCGGACCGGCCCCTGATCAGCATCGTGGTCCCCTCCTGGAACCCGCCCGCTCACCTCCTGCGCGAGATGGTCGACTCCGTCAAGGCTCAGACGTACGAGAACTGGGAGCTGCGGATCGCCGATGGGGGCTCCACCGGGGAGACCCGGGAGATCCTCGGGGAGCTCCAACGCGACGACGACCGGATCAAGGTGGTACTCCTCGAGAGCAACGAGGGGATCTCCGGCAACACGAACGTGGCCATCGAGGGCGCGGAAGGGGATCTCGTGGCGTTCCTCGACCAGACCGACCTCCTGGCTCCCATCGCGCTCTTCGAGGTGGTCCGGGCCCTGAACCAGGATCCGGCGTTGGACGTTCTGTACTCGGACTGGGACATCTTGTCCGAGAGCGGCACCGTTCGGTTCAACCCCTTCTTCACGCCGGAGTGGTCGCCGGACCTCCTGATGAGCACGAACTACATGTCCCATCTCCTGGTGGTGCGGAGACGGCTCATCGAGGAGGTCGGTGGGCTCCGGCCGCCGATGGACGGGGCCCAGGACTGGGACCTCGTGCTCCGGGTCACGGAGCGGACGGACCGGATCCGGCGCATCCCGAAGATCCTGTACCACTGGCGATCCGACGCCGGGTCCGCGGTGATGTCGCTCTCCGCGAAGCCACAAGCAGAGGTGAGTCAGCGCCAAGCCGTGGAGGAGCACCTCGCCCGCCGCGGACTGGCAGCCTCAGTGGAGCGGACGGAAGGGGAACACATCCGCATCCGGTGGGGGGTCGATGGCCAGTCCAAGGTCAGCATCGTCATCCCCACCCGCTTCAGCAAGGCGATGGTCCTTCGCTGTCTGCGGGGGATCGCTCGCTCCACGTACCCCAACGTGGAGACCATCGTGGTGGAGACCGGTGGGCGTACTCGGGATGCGGAGGCCTGGTACGAGGCCCTCCGGCGCGATTTCCCCGTCACGGTGTTGTGGTGGGAGCGGCCGTTCAACTACTCGGCGGTCAACAATTGGGCCGCCCGGCAGGCGACCGGGGACATCCTGCTGTTCCTCAACGACGACACCGAACCCCTCGACCCGGACTGGCTCGAGGAGCTCGTGGGGTGGACCGAGCAGGCTTCGATCGGCGTGACCGGAGCCCAGCTCATCCACGAGGACGGCGTCATCCAGCACGGTGGAGTGGTCGTGGGGATGGAGGGGTTCGCCGGCCACCTGTTCGCCGGCCTTCGCCCCGGGGAATGGAGCCTCCTGGGTTCGACGAAGTGGTACCGGGACGTCACCGCGGTGACCGGGGCGTGCCTGTCCATCCGCCGAGACGTGTTCGAGGCGATCGGAGGGTGGGACGAGACGTTCGTGCTGTGCGGAAGCGACGTCGAGCTCTGTCTGCGTGCTCGGAGGGCCGGCTTCCGGGTCGTCTGCACGCCGTTCCCCACCATCCGCCACGTGGAAGCGGCCACCAGGGGGGCGGATATCCCACAGGAGGACTTCTTCTGCTCCCTGTGGCACTACCAGACCCTCCTGTTCTCGGAGGATCCGTACTTCAACCCGAACCTCGCCCCCACGGATACCGTTCCGAGGCTTCGACGCGAGGACGATGAGACGCTCTCGATCGTCTCGGGGGTGATCGGCCGCGATCTCGGTCCGGCGCCGCCGCCGGATCCCGCTGCCGAGGCGAAGGCGCTCACGGAAGCCTGCCGGGTCCTTCCCGAGGAGCTGGAGGCCGTCCGGGCTCACCATCGAGCCACCACGGGCCGCCGCGAGGTGGCCACGATCAACTGGTTCATCCCGGACTTCGAGAATCCGTACTACGGGGGGATCCACACCATCTTTCGGTTCGCCGATCACTTCCAGCGGACCCAGAACGTCAAGAACCGGTTCGTGGTGATCGGGACGGGCCCGGAGCAATACATCCGTTCGGGGATCCGGGTGACGTTCCCGGAGCTGGCCGAGTCCGAAATCTTCGTGACCTCGGGATCGGACGAGCTCTTGAAGCTGGTCCCCGACGCGGACGCCTCGATCGCCACGTTGTGGGTAACGGGGTATCCCCTCGCGAGGCACGTGACGTCCGGTCGCAAGTTCTACTTCGTGCAGGACTTCGAGCCGATGTTCTACCCGGCGGGCGCCGTCTATGCGTTGGCGGAAGAGACCTACCGAATGGGCTTCTACGGGATCGCCAACACCACCGTGCTCCGGGACATCTACGAGACCTACGGAGGAACGGCGGTGGCGTTCACGCCCTGCGTGGACACGGACGTGTTCCACGCCGAGCGGCCTCCGAGGCGGCCCGAGGATCCCTTCACCGTCTTCCTGTACGGACGCCCCGGCCACCCCAGGAACTGCTACGAGCTGGCGATCGAGGCACTGGGGTCTCTCAAGCGAGACCTGAAGGATCGCCTCCGCGTCGTCACCGCCGGCTCCTCGAGCGCGGGGGACATCCCCGGCGTCGAGTGGCTCAACCACCTCGGGATGCTGCGGTATGAGGAGACTGCGGAACTGTATCGGCGGTGCGACGCCGGCCTGGTGCTCAGCGTCTCGAAGCACCCCACGTACATCCCCATGCAGCTCATGGCTTCCGGCGCCCTGGTGGTGGCGAACGACAACCCCGCGAACGGGTGGTTGCTCCGCGATGGCGAAAACTGTCTCCTCAGTGCGCCGACCACCGACGCGTTGGCCGATGCGCTCCGCCGAGGGCTCCTCGACGAGGATCTCCGCGGCCGGCTGACCAAGCAGGCTGCAGACGACGTCGCCAAGGGCAACGCTGACTGGGCGCCGGAGATCGAGCGGGTGTATCGATTCATGTGCGACCCGGAGGCCCCGCAGGATCCCGGCTCCTGACACGCCGTCTTCTCCCGACGACGAGCGTCGCAACGAAGACGAGGACGGCGAGACCCGTGAGCACGAGACCTCTCGTGAACCAGGCGGGCCGGTATCGAAGGGTGACGGAGTGAGTCCCAGCTTCGAGCGGGATCCCACGAAGGGTGTGGTCGACGCGGAGCACCGGGGCTTCGCGTCCGTCGACCTCTGCCGTCCATCCGGCATCCCACGCGTCGGTCAGGATCAGAACGCCGGGAGCCTCCAGCGTGGCCTCGATCTCCACTCGTTCGGGGTCGTAGGTCCGGATGTCGGCCCCGGGTCCTGGGGAACATGATCCGGACGAGGAAGATCGATCGAAGGGAACGGGGAGCCCCGCCTGGTCCTCGATGATCGCGGTCACGCGTAGCTCCTCCGCGGACATCGTGCCGAGCTCCTGAAGCGCCGTCCCTGGGCGAACCACCCGCCAGCACGAGGAGACGAACGCCGCCGGGAGGGGCTCGCCCTCATCGATGTCGTAGAAATTGGTTGGCAGCGTTCCCCCGGACCCTTCGCCCGGAGGAAGGAGCAGGAACCGCACGCCAAGCAAGCGCATGACCGGCGCCAACAGCGACGACGGATCTCGGAAGTTGTAGATGACGTTGAAGTCCCTGGCGTACTCATGCTGCTCTTCGACCAGGCTGATCAGGTCCACGTACCGCCTCAGGATGAAGTTGTCGTACCCCTGGACGTCGAACAGTCCGTGGACCAACGACCCGTTGACGGGGATCCAGTAGTGATTGAGCCGCGCGAACCGGGGTCGCGAGGGCCCTTGGGACCGGAGGTACCTGATGCCGGCGTCCTCCTGATAGATCGGCTGCGATTCCTGGAACGGGTGGTACCGGAACCCGAAGGCCCACAGGTCCACTCCCACCAGGAGCACGATCGCGACCCCCACGGCTGCCGTCTGCCGGGGAAAGGTGACCGCCACGCCGCCCACCAGAACGGCGAGCGCCAGGAGGATCCGAGGGAGCAGGTAGGAGAGGGTCACGTCCTCTCCTCGGAACGCCGTCGACGCGAGGAGGAGGACGGCGATCGCCCCGGCTGCCAGGACCATCGTTCGTGGACGTCGGTGCTTGAGGAAGGCGTCGAACCCGACGGCGGCCAGTCCCGCCAGTGCGACGTCCACGAGCATGATGAATCGGTGAGCCCCGCGGAGTCGCGAAAGGCCGGGAAGGGTGATGTACAGGAGACCGAATACCGGCGTCCCCAGGGCGGCGAGGAGCCCAACGGTTCCGATCGTGGCGAACCCTGCGGTGACCCGGTCGCGGCGATGCACGATGGCCACAGCGGCCAGGACGAGCGAGAAGATCCCGACGTAGAGGGCTGCTTCCGTGTAGTTGGGGTGGATCGTGGAGTTGCCGTCCAGCGGGTTGCCGAACAGGTCGGGCACGATGACCGCCAGGAGCTGGGTCGGGGGCAACCCCTTGGCCAGCTCTCGGAATGGCTCCACCCCTCTGATCGTGGAGCGGGCAAAGTCCAGTGACGACAGGACCTGGAGGGAGGCCAGACCGGTCGCCAGACCCATCGACGCCAGCACCGGCCACCCCGTCCGTCCGAAGCCGGCCACGGCCGCTCGGGCTCCTCGCCCTCGCTCCTCGAGC
>DAITPV010000197.1:0-4558 GCA_036833435.1 Actinomycetota bacterium
CGACCTCAAGCCGATCGTCGGATACCTGCACACCGGGATCGAGAAGAACACGGAGTACCGCACCTGGCAGCAGGGGGTGACCTTCGTCACCAGGGCCGACTACCTGTCGCCGTTCTTCAACGAGCTGGCGTACTGCCTGTCCGTGGAGCGGCTCCTGGGGATCGAGGCGCCGCCCCGGGCCCAGGCCGTCCGCGTCCTGGTGTGCGAGCTGAACCGCATCGCCAGCCACCTGGTGTGGCTGGCCACCACCGGCCTCGAGCTGGGAGCCATCTCGATGATGGTGTACGGGTTCCGGGAGCGGGAGCGGCTGCTGGACATCTTCGAGCTGATCTCCGGGCTCCGGATGAATCACGCCTACCTGCGAGTTGGGGGGCTGGTCATGGACCTCCCGGACGGAGCCGAGGACGCCATCCGCGGGTACCTCCAGGAGCTGCCAAGCCGGTTCGACGAGTACGAAGCCCTGTTGTCCGGAAACCCCATCTGGGTCGAGCGGAACCGGGGCGTGGGGATCCTCACCGCCGAGGAGGCGCTCCGCATGGGGGTGACCGGGCCGCTCCTCCGGGCCGCCGGAGTGAAACACGACCTCCGCAAGACCGAGCCGTACTCGGGCTACGAGCGTTACGACTTCGAGGTCCCCACCCGCCAGGAAGCCGACAGCTACGCGAGGTACGAGATCCGGGTGGCGGAGATGCGCCAGTCGGTCCGGATCTGCGAGCAGGTCCTCGATTCCCTTCCCGGCGGGCCGGTGATGATCGAGGACCCCAAGCTTCGGTGGCCGGCACAGCTGGAGACCGGGCCCGACGGCATCGGGAACTCGGAGGCGTACGTGCGCCACATCATGGAGGAATCCATGGAGGCGCTGATCAACCACTTCAAGATCGTCACCCAGGGCATCAAGGTGCCGGCCGGCGAGGTGTACACGCCGGTGGAGTCTCCCCGGGGCGAGCTGGGCTACTACGTGGTGTCCGACGGCGGGATCCGGCCCTATCGGGTGCGGATCAGGGACCCGTCGTTCTGCAACCTCCCCGCGCTTCCCGACATGGCCAGGGGCCGGCTGGTGGCCGACGTCATCGCCTCGGTGGCCAGTGCCGACCCGGTGATGGGCGGAGTGGATCGCTGATGGCCGTGCTCTCCGACGACCTGCGCACCAGGGCGGACCAGATCATCGGGCGCTATCCCACCAGCCGGTCGGCGCTGCTCCCGCTGCTGTACCTGGTCCAGGCGGAGCAGGGGCACGTCACCCGGGAGGGGATGCAGGAGGTCGCCGGGATCCTCGGGCTGACCACCGCCGAGGTCGAGGCGGTGGCCACCTTCTACACCATGTTCAAGAAGGCTCCCACGGGGAGGTGGCTGATCTCCGTGTGCACCAACGTGTCGTGTGCTCTGGCCGGAGCCCGGGAGCTCCACGACGCCGCGCGGGACGAGCTCGGCGCGGAGTCGGGGGTGGTCACCGAGGACGGAGGGTTCACCCTCGAAGAGACCGAGTGCCTGGGAGCGTGCGACCAGGCTCCGGTGGTCCAGGTCAACTACTGCAGCTACGCCCGGGTCAACGGCGATCGGATGCGGGAGATCATCGGGCAGCTTCGAGACGGCACCGTGCCACCGCCGGACGGCGGCCCGGCTCCCGTGGAACACACCGAGACCGCAAAGATCTTGGGAGGGTTGGGGGATCGGCGTGGCTGAGCTCGAGCGGGTGGTCACCGGCCGATGGGGGGTCGAGGGCGTCGACACCATCGACGGGTACCTCGAGTCCGGCGGGTACGAGGCCCTGAAGAAGGCGGTGGCCATGGATCCCGCCGAGGTCGTGGAGACGGTGAAGAACTCCGGACTCCGCGGGAGAGGCGGCGCCGGATTCCCCACCGGGATGAAGTGGGGGTTCATCCCCAAGGACACCGGCAAGCCGGTGTACGTGGTGGTCAACGCCGACGAGGGTGAGCCGGGGACGTTCAAAGACCGCGAGCTGATGGAGCGCGACCCCCATCAGCTCATCGAGGGGATCGCCATCACCGCTCACGCCGTCGGATGCACCACCGCGTTCATCTACATGCGCGGGGAGTTCCTGTTCGCCGCCCGCCAGGTGGAGCGGGCCATCGCCGAGGCCTACGACAAGGGGTACCTGGGGAAAGGGATCGCCGGGAGCGACGTGGACCTGGACATCGTCCTCCACCGAGGAGCCGGCGCATATATCTGCGGGGAGGAGACCGCGCTCCTCGACTCGCTGGAAGGCCGGCGGGGCCAGCCGAGGCTCCGTCCTCCGTTCCCCGCCGTGGAAGGCCTGTACGGATGCCCGACGGTGATCAACAACGTCGAGACCCTGTCCACGGTTCCGCACATCATCAACCGCGGGGCCGACTGGTACGCCGCCATCGGCCCGGAGAAGTCCACCGGAACGAAGGTGTTCTGCGTGTCCGGGAAGGTGGCCCGGCCGGGCAACTACGAGGCTCCCATGGGCACGCCGGCACGGCAGATCATCGATGAGCTGGCCGGCGGGGTCCCGGATGGGAAGCGGGTGAAGGCCTGGACGCCCGGTGGCTCCTCGACCCCGTTCCTCACCGCCGACCACCTCGACACCCCCATGGACTTCGAGTCGATCCAGGCCGCTGGGTCCCTGCTGGGCACCGGCGCGGTGATCGTCCTCGACGAGTCCGACTGCGTGGTGGACGCCGCCCTCAGGTTCACGCAGTTCTACGCCCACGAGTCCTGCGGCAAGTGCACGCCTTGCCGTGAGGGGACCTGGTGGATGACCAAGGTCCTGTACCGGATGGAGAACGGCGGCGGTCGCCTCGACGACATCGAGATCATGAAGGACGTCGGCGACAACATGCTGTTCAAGTCGTTCTGCGCGCTGGGCGACGGCGCGGTGTCGCCGATCGACTCCTCGATCAAGTACTTCCGCGACGACTACGTGGAGCACGTGAAGCGGGGCGGCTGTCCCCTGGAGGAGCGTCCGGCCATCGCCACCCCCGACGTCCGGGAGCTGGCGGCCACCCGGGCCCAGGTGGAGCTGGGACAGGTGCTGCGATGAGCGAGATGGTCACGCTCACCATCGACGGCACCGAGGTCACCGTCCCCGCAGGCACCCTGGTCATCCGGGCCGCCGAGGCGCTCGGCGTCGAGGTCCCCCGGTTCTGCGACCACCCGTACCTCAAGCCGGTCGGGGCGTGCAGGCAGTGCATCGTGGACATCGAGGGGCAGCGGAAGCCGGTGACCTCGTGCACCACACCGGTGACGGACGGGATGGTGGTTCGGACCCAATACACCAGCGACGCCGCCCGCAAGGCGCAGGAGGGCGTGTTGGAGCTCCTGCTGATCAACCACCCCCTGGACTGCCCGGTGTGCGACCGGGGCGGCGAGTGCCCCCTCCAAGATCAGGCCCTGGCCTGGGGATCGGGGGAGAGCCGGTACATCGACCCCAAGCGCGTGTACCGCAAGCCCATCCCGCTTTCCCCGCTGGTGCTCCTCGACCGGGAGCGATGTGTCCTGTGCGCCAGGTGCACGCGGTTCTGCGACGAGATCTCCGGCGAGCGGTTCATCGAGCTGTTCGATCGCGGCGCGGCGGAGCAGGTGTCGATCGCAGCGGGGGAGGACTTCCGCTCTCCGTTCTCCGGGAACACCGTGCAGATCTGTCCCGTGGGAGCGCTGACCAGCACCTCGTATCGGTTCATCGCCCGGCCGTTCGACGTCAGCTCCGCCGACTCGGTCTGTCCCCACTGCGCCTGCGGCTGCAACGTGCAGGTCCAGGTTCGGAGGGGAGAGGTGGTTCGCCACCAGGCCCGCGACAACGACGAGGTCAACGACGCGTGGCTCTGTGACAAGGGACGGTACGCGTTCCGGTTTCCCGACCGGGACCGGCTGACCACCCCGCTCCTTCGGGTTCCCGGACTGGAGCCCGTGTCGTTCGGCGAAGCCTTCCGAGCCATCGTGGAGCGCGGCGCGTCCGGACGGGTGGCGTTCCTGGGCGGCGGGAGGCTCACCGACGAGGACGCCTACGCGTTGTCGAAGGTGGCCCGGACCGCGTTCCACACCAACGACCTGGACCACCGCTCCGGATCGCCGGACGTCCCGCCCGATGTCGAGCGCGCGGCCGCCGCGGGTATGCCGGTGACGTACCGGGACGTGGAGCGGGCCTCCGTGATCGTGGTCGTCGGCCTCGATGCGCGCGAGGAACTCCCCATCCTCCATCTCCGGATCCGCAAGGCCGTGGAGCAGTTGGGCGCCAGGGTCTTCGTGATCCATCCCCGGCGCACCGCCCTGGCGGATGTGTCGGAGCACATCCCCTGTGCGCCCGGAGGCGAGGCCGACCTCCTCGAAGAGCTGGCCTCGGCCCACGGACAGGACACCGCGCTGGGGCGGGCCGCGGACGCCATGACCGAAGCCGGGGACCGGGCCGTGATCCTGTGCGGGCCGCGGCTGGCGGACAGCGTTGGCGCGGTGAGCATGGCGGTCAGCGTGGCCCAGAGCGTGGGGGCCCGGTTCGCGCTCCTGTCCCGGCGCGCGGGGGACCGTGGGGCGCTCCGAGCGGGCATCCATCCCGCGCTCCTCCCCGGAGGCCGGATGG
>DAITPV010000198.1:0-4543 GCA_036833435.1 Actinomycetota bacterium
GTTGCACACCAGGACCCCCCGGCGGGTGCAGGCTGCCACGTCCACGTTGTCGAAGCCGACGGCGAAGTTCGAGACCACCCGCAGATCACGGCCGGCGGCGTCCAGGAGCTCGTCGTCCACCCGCTCCGTGAGCAACGTGAGAAGGCCCCGCTTGCCGGCGGCATCCTTCAGCAGCCGGTCGCGGGGGATGGGACGGTCCTCGGGGTACAGCGTCATGTCGCAGCGCTCCTCGACCAGGGCCATGGCCTGGTCGGCCAGCTTCCGGGTCACCAGGACCGGCGGCCGCTCGTCCGTCAACCGCGGGCCTCCGAGGGGGCCAGGCCTCGCCACGCCGCCAGGAGCCGCTGAGCCGTGGTCACCACGCCGAGTGCGGTGAGGATGGCCAGCACCGGCAGCAGCAGACCGGGGATCGAGAGTCCCAGGACCAGGGCCACGTACCGCTCCAGTCGCTGGACGCTGCCCTCGAGGAGCTGCAGACCTGCGGCCTCGCCCTCGGCGCGGACATGGCTGACCAGGAGGGAGACCAGCATCGCCGACAGCGCAAAGGCTGCGGTCGCCGTCTCCTGATGCGCCGTGATCTCGGCGATGAACAGGCAGCCGAACACGATGCCGTCGGAGACGCGGTCCACCACGGAGTCGAGCAGGGCGCCCTTGCGGCTTTCCTCGCCCCGAAGTCGGGCGATCCCCCCGTCGAACACGTCCAGGAGGCCGGCCGGAAGCAGCAGGAGTCCCGGCAGCAGCCTGCGTCCGGAAAGCAGCAGCAGCCCCACGATCACGTTGGCCACCAGGGAGAGCACGGTGAGGTGCCAGGCCTTGAACCCGGCCCGGTACAGCCCCGCCAGGGCGAACCGATAGGGCCACTGGAACAGCCACCGGAACAGGGGGCCGATCACGCTGGGGCTCCGCCGGGGAGCGGGAAGGTCCCTCATCCGAGGGGCGGATCTGTTGCTCACCGCCTGATTCTCCCGCCGACCCGCCCCTCGCCGCCACCGGTACGATTCGGCCGTGTCCTGGGACCCCTCCGTGGCGGCCGGGCTGGACCCCGATCTCTCGGCGGCGGTGGATGCCCGGCTGGACCGGCTGGCCGACGAGCAGGTGATGGCCCGGATCTGGGGCCGTGACCACACGGTGTGGTCGGACGATCCCACGGAGATCGCCGACCGGCTGGGGTGGCTGGTCGCCCCCCACGCCTCGGCTCGGTGGACCCGCGAGCCGGTCGCGCTCGCGGAGGAGGCCGCCGGGGACGGCCTGACCCATGCGGTCCTCCTGGGGATGGGCGGCTCCAGCCTGGCGCCGGAAGTGTTCCGCACGTCGTTCGGCGTGGCCCAGGGGATGCTCGACCTCACGGTCCTGGACACCACCCACCCCGACGCCCTCGTCGCGGTGGAGGAGGCCGTTCCCCTGGACCGAACGCTGTTCGTGGTGTCCAGCAAGTCCGGAACCACGATCGAGACTCGTTCCCACCTGGCGTACTTCCACGACCTGATCCCCGACGGCTCGCGGTTCGTGGCCGTGACGGACCGCGGGACCCCGCTGGAGGCAACCGCCCAGGAGCTGGGGTTCCGCCGCGTGTTCGAGGCCCCGCCCGACGTGGGCGGCCGGTACTCTGCGTTGACCGCGTTCGGGCTGGTGCCAGCGGCGTTGATCGGCGTCGACCTCCGGTCGTTGCTGGCCGGCGCCCAGGCCGCCGCTCAGGCCTGCGGCGGCAGCGTTCGACCGGGGGCCAATCCGGGAGCGTCCCTGGGGGTGGTGCTTGGCGAGGCGGCGCGGGCGGGTCGGGACAAGCTGACGCTGGCGATGCCCGAGCCGGTGGCCGCGCTGGGGGCATGGATCGAGCAGCTGGTCGCGGAGTCCACGGGCAAGGAGGGGACCGGCATCGTTCCGGTCGACGGCGAGCTGCTGGGCCCTCCGGCGGCGTACGGCCGGGACCGGTTGTTCCTGGGGGCCTCCGACCCTGGAGTGAGCCCGTGGGTCGCGGCTCCGGTGGCCGACCCGGCTTCCCTGGGGGCCGGGATGTTCGTCCTGGAGATGGCCGTCGCGGTGGCCGGGCACGTCCTGGGCATCAACCCGTTCGACCAGCCGGACGTCCAGGAGGCCAAGGACCGAACGTCCGCCGCCCTGGGATCCGAGGCTCCGCCGGAGGAGCCCCCGGGCGACCTCGACGCGCTGCTCGCCGAGATCCGGGAGGGCGACTATGTGGCCATCCAGGCCTTCGTGGCGCCCTCGGCGGAGAAGGAGAGAGCGTTGCAGGACGCCCGGACGAGGATCCGGGACCGGTACCGGGTGGCCACCACGCTCGGATACGGGCCCCGATATCTTCACTCCACCGGCCAGCTGCACAAGGGCGGTCCGGACACCGGGGTGTTCGTGCAGGTGTTCGAGGAGCCTCGCGAGGACCGTGCGGTTCCCGGGCAGCCCTACACGTTCGGGCGACTGATCGCCGCGCAGGCAGCCGGGGACCTGGCCGCGCTCCGGTCACGGGGCCGGCGGGTGGCCAGGGTCCCCCTGGAAGCGCTGACCGGTTGGAGCGGTTGAAAGTACCCTGAGCAGGTCCACGAACGGAGGGAGGAGAGGATGGCCGAATTCACCGCGGTGGGCAGCACCGACGACGTCCCCGAGGGCGAGCTGCGCCAGTTCCAGGTCGGCGGCGAGGACGTGGCCGTTGCCAACGTCGAGGGGGAGCTCCACGCCTTCAGCGACGTGTGCACCCACCAGCAGTGCTCGCTCTCGGACGGCGACCTGGATGGAACCACGGTGACCTGCCCGTGCCACGGCAGCGAGTTCGACGTCACCAGCGGAGACGTGCTCAACGGGCCTGCCACCGAGCCGGTCCAGACCTTCGAAGTCTCCACCGACGACGGCCAGCTCCGGATCGGCGTCTGATGGACCGCGTCTGATGGCCGGGCCGCTCCCCGAAGGCGCCATGCGGCTTGCGATGGTGGGGCTCGGCAGGATGGGCGGCAACATGGCCGTACGCCTGATCCGGAACGGCCATCGGGTGGCGGGATACGCCCGCGGTGAGGAAACGAGGCTGACCGCCGCGGAGCAGGGCGTGGAGACCGCTCCCTCGCTGGAGGACCTGGTGGCGGCGCTCGATCCTCCGCGAGTGGTGTGGTGCATGGTCCCCGCCGGCGACGCCACCCAGTCGGTGATGGATTCCCTCGGGGATCTCCTGTCCGACGGCGACCTGGTGGTGGACGGAGGGAACTCCAACTACCGGGACTCCATCCGGCGAGCAGAGGGACTGGCCGGGCGAAAGATCGGGTTCGTCGACGCAGGGGTCTCCGGAGGGATCTGGGGGCTCGAGGAGGGGTACTGCCTGATGCTCGGTGGCCGGGCCCAGGACGTCTCGGCGCTGAAGCCGGCGCTGGATGCCCTGGCCCCGCCCGACGGCTGGGCCCACGTGGGCGGCCACGGGGCCGGCCACTTCGTGAAGATGGTGCACAACGGGATCGAGTACGGGCTGCTCCAGGCCTACGGAGAGGGATTCGAGATCCTCCGGGCCTCGGGCATGGATGTGAATCTGGCCCAAGTGGCGGAGGTGTGGCGGCACGGCAGCGTGGTTCGGTCATGGCTCCTGGACCTCCTGGCCGGGGCCCTGGAGAAGGACCCCGGGCTTGCCGGCGTGAAGGGATACGTGGAGGACTCGGGGGAAGGACGGTGGTCGGTGGAGGCCGCCATGGATGAGAACGTCCCCGCCCCGGTCACCGCGCTGTCGTTGTTCGCCCGATACGCCTCCCGGCAGGACGAGTCGTTCGCGGCGAAGGTGGTCGCGGCCCTCCGGCGGGAGTTCGGCGGCCATCCCGTGCGGCGCGAGGGACCGTGAAGGAGAAGCTCACTCCGCCGGAGCCCACCGCGATCGTCATCTTCGGGGCCTCGGGCGACCTGACCCGGCGGAAGCTCCTCCCCGCGCTGTACCACCTGTTCCTGGAAGGGCTGTTGCCGGCCCGGTTCGGGATCGTGGGGTACGCGCGGACCCAGATGACCGATGAGCAGTTCATCGAGATCGCCCGGCAGGCGGTCAACATGTTCGGACGATGCGACCCCGATCCAGAGCCATGGAAGGAGTTCGCCAAGGGCCTGTCCTACGTCTCGGGGGAGTTCAACGATCCCGGAGCCATGGCCCATCTCCGCGAGCACCTGGAGTCCCTCGATGCCACCCGGGGAACCGACGGCCGCCGCTTCTACTACGCGGCAACGCCCCCGCAGGCGTTCCCCCAGATCGTGGCCCGGCTGGGCGAGGAGGGTCTGACCGGGCACGCCAGGATCGTCATCGAGAAGCCGTTCGGCTCGGACCTGGAGAGCGCCCGGAGGCTCAACCGGCTGATCCACGAGTTCTTCGACGAGTCCCGGGTGTTCCGGATCGACCACTACATGGGGAAGGAGACCGTCCAGAACATCCTGGTGCTCAGGTTCGCCAACACGCTGTTCGAGCCGCTGTGGAACCGCCGGTACGTCGATCACGTGCAGCTCACCGTGGCCGAGGACATCGGAATCGAGGGGCGAGGGCGGTTCTATGAACGGACCGGGGCACGTGCGATCG
>DAITPV010000199.1:0-4515 GCA_036833435.1 Actinomycetota bacterium
GCAAGGCAGAGCCGGTCCGGCCGCCTCGCGTCCGCCGCGAGCGCTCCGCCTGACGCTGTCCGCGTCCGCCGAAGTCCACGTTCTGTTCGAGGGGTACATCGGCGAGCGAACCGCTTCCACTGTGGCGCTCATCCGCGACGGCGATGCGCGGATCGTGTGGGACCCCGGCATGGTTCCGTCCCGGGACGTGATCCTCGAGCCGCTTGCCGGTTTGGGGGTCACCCCGGAGGACGTCACCGACGTGGTGCTGTCGCACCACCACCCCGACCACACCATGAACGCGGGACTGTTCCCGGGAGCCCGGGTCCACGACCACTGGGCCTGGTACCGCGGCGACCTGTGGGTGGACCGTCCCGCCGAGGGATTCGAGGTGTCGCCGTCGGTCACGCTGGCGGAGACGCCCGGCCACACCCCGCAGTGCATCTCGGTGCTGGCGGGGACGGACCGTGGCCTGATGGCGCTGACGCACCTGTGGTGGTCCGCGGAGGGACCGCCGGAGGACCCGTATGCCACAGATCCCGACGCGCTCCATCGGAGCCGGGCGCGGGTCCTGGAGGTCGCGGCCACGGTGGTCCCGGGCCACGGTCCGATGTTCAGCGTGGGCCCCGACACGCCTCGCTGACACGGCGTTCGGAGCCCCCGGACCTCGGTACACTCGGCTGATGGGACGGGAACCGATGGCCACGGCATACGAACCCGCCGCGGTCGAACAGCGGTGGTACGCGGAGTGGACCGGCCGCGGGTACTTCCATGCCGAGCCCAACTCCCAGAAGAAGCCGTTCTGCATCGTCCTCCCGCCCCCCAACGTGACGGGGGCGCTCCACATGGGCCACGCCCTGGACCACTCGCTCCAGGACTTCGCCATCCGGCGGAAGCGGATGCAGGGCTTCGAGACGCTGTGGCTTCCCGGGACCGACCACGCCGGCATCGCCACGGAGGTCCTGGTCAAGCGGCAGCTGGCCGAGGAGGGGATCGACTACCAGGAGCTCGGCCGGGAGAAGTTCGTCGAGCGAGTGTGGCAGTGGGTGGAGAAGTACGGCGGCCACATGGTTGAGCAGATGAAGCGGCTGGGGAACTCGTGCGACTGGGACCGGCTCCGATTCACCATGGACGAGGGCCTCCAGCGCGCGGTGCGGGTGGTCTTCGTTCGGCTGTATGAGGACGGTCTGATCTACCGAGGGGAGCGCATCATCAACTGGTGTCCCACCGACCACACGGCGCTCTCCGACTCCGAGGTGGAGCACGAGGAGGTGGAGGGCGAGCTCGTCACGTTCCGGTACCCCCTGTCGAACGGTGACGGACACGTTGACGTGGCCACCACGCGGATCGAGACCATGCTGGGGGACACGGGAGTGGCGGTGCATCCCGACGACGCCCGGTACCGGGACGTGGTGGGGAAGACCGTCGTCCATCCGTTCACCGGCCACTCGCTCCCGGTCGTGGCGGACCCGGCGGTCGATCCGGAGTTCGCCACGGGGGCGGTGAAGGTCACCCCGGCGCACGACGCCACGGACTTCGAGATCGCTGAGCGGACCGGGCTCCCGGCGGTCAACATCCTGAACGCGGACGGAACGATCTCCGACGCGGGTCCGGAGGAGTTCCGTGGCCTGGATCGCTACGAGGCCAGGCGCCGGGTGTTCGAGGCTCTCGAAGAGCGCGGACTGATCGTCAACGTGGACCGGCCGTACGTCCACCCGGTGGGCCACTGCTACCGGTGCCAGTCCGAGATCGAGCCGTGGCTCTCCGCCAACCAGTGGTTCGTGGCGGTGGACCGCCTCAAGGTCCCGGCCAGGGAAGCAGCGGTGGACGGCCGCCTCCGGTTCTTCCCTGAGCGGTGGCTGGGCCCGTACACCACGTGGATGGAGAACCTCCGCGACTGGAACATCTCCCGGCAGCTGTGGTGGGGGCACCGGATCCCGGTGTGGTACTGCACCAACGGCCACCAGTTCGCCTCGCTCGAGGACCCCGACGCCTGCGCCGAGTGCGGCGCCACGGACATCGAGCAGGACCCCGACGTCCTGGACACCTGGTTCTCGTCGCAGCTGTGGCCGTTCTCCACGCTGGGCTGGCCGGAGGAGACTCCCGACCTTGACTACTTCTATCCGACCGATCTGCTGGTCACCGGGTACGAGATCCTCTACCTGTGGGTGGCCCGGATGGTCATGTCCGGGATGTACCTGGTAGGCGACGTCCCCTTCCCCCACGTGCTGATCCACGGGCTGGTCCGCGACGAGCGCAACCGGAAGATGTCGAAGTCCCTTGGCAACGTGATCGATCCCCTCGACGTCATCGAGCAGTACGGGGCCGACGCCCTCAGGTTCGCGCTGGCTCGAGTGGCCGGTCCCGACCAGCAGAACATCCCGTTCGGGATCCGTGACGCCGAGGCGGGCCGGCACTTCGCCAACAAGATCTGGAACGCCGGCAGGCTGGTGCTCGGTGCATACGAGGGTGAGGCTCCCGTCCTTCCGCCTGAGGAGACCCGGACGCTGGCGGAGCGATGGCTCCTCTCCCGCCACGAGGCCTGCCGTGCCGAGGTCGACGGAGCCATGGAGGTGTACCGGTTCGACGACGCCGCCCGGACGGTCCACCGGTTCCTGTGGTCCGAGTACTGCGACTGGGGACTGGAGATGGAGAAGCCCCGACTGTACGAGGGCAGCGCCGAGGAGCGAGCCCGGACCGCGTCCGTGCTGGCGTGGGTCCTGGAGCGCTCCCTCCGGCTCCTCCACCCGATGATGCCGTTCGTCACCGAGGAGATCTGGCAGCGGTTCGGGCTCGGTGAGTCAATCGTGATCGCCGACTGGCCCGAGCCACATCCGGAGCACCGCGACGGGGACGCGGAGCGGCGGTTCGGGTTCGCGGAGGACCTGGTGACCGCGGTCCGGAGCTTCCGCAGCGGCCACCGTCTTGCCCCGGGGGCGCCGCTCACCATTAAGGTCCGCCCCTCGGAAGGAGAGCACGCCGAAGTCCTGACCGAGCTCGACGACGCCATCCGCCGGGTGGGCCGCATCGAGACCCTGGAGGTCGCCGGCGACGGGCTGGACCCGGCCGGGCACGCCCGCATGGTGGTCCAAGGGTCAGAGGTCCTGGTGCCGCTGACGGGTGTGCTGGACCCGGCCGCGGAGTGCGACCGGATCCGGGGCCGCCTCAGCGAGCTCGGCAAGGACGCCGAACGCTCCGCCCGAAAGCTCGACAATCGGGGCTTCGTCGACAAGGCTCCCGCCGAGGTGGTGGAGAAGGAGCGAGGCCGACTGGCCGGACTCGAGGGCGAGCGTGCGGTCCTGGAGTCCCAGCTCGCCGAGCTGGGTTGCTAGCCGGTGCGGTTCGAGGAGGCCCTCGAGGAGCTGGAGTCCCGCGGCCCCGGGAGGATGGTCCCCGACCTCGACCGGATCCGGGCCCTGGCCGAGCTCCTGGATCACCCCGAGGCTCGGTACCCCGCCGTCCACGTGACGGGGACGAATGGGAAGACCACCACGGTCCGGCTAATCACCAGGATCCTGTGCGCTCACGGCATCTCGGTGGGGGCGTACACGTCACCGCACCTCGCGTCGGTCCGCGAGCGCCTGGTCCTCTGTGACGAGCTCATCTCCGAAGAGGAGTTCGCGGAGACCTATGCGCACCTCGACCCGTTCCTCGGAGAGGTGGACCGCCGCGGCGAGGACGTCACCTACTTCGAGGCGCTGACGGCCATGGCCTACCTGTGGTTCGCCGACAAGCCCGTCGACGCCGGCGTGTTCGAGGTGGGCATGGGAGGCGAGTGGGACGCCACCAACCTGATCCGGGGTGAAGTCGCGGTGTTCTGCTCCATCGACCTCGATCACCCGGAGCTGGGATCCACGGTCGAAGAGGTGGCTCGGGAGAAGGCCGGGATCATCAAGCGAGGATCGACGGTCGTCGTCCAGGACCCGGAACCAGCGGCACTGTCGATCGTGGAGACCAGGGCGAACGAGCTCGGATCCCCCATGCTGATCCGCGATCGCGATTACCGGCTCTCCAGGGCCGTGCCGGCCGTTGGAGGCCAGGAGGTCGAGGTGGCCACCGACCGGGCGCACTACGAGGAGCTGTTCATCCCCCTGTTCGGCGAGCATCAGGCCGAGAACGCCGCCACAGCCATCGCGGCGAGCGAGGCGTTCCTCGACCGCGAGCTCGATGTCGATGCTCTTCGCCAGGCGCTGGCCGGAGTGACCTCACCGGGAAGGCTCGAGGTCGTCTCCCGGCATCCCCTGGCGGTGCTCGACGGGGCCCACAATCCCGACGCGGCCCGGGCGCTGGCCGCCGCGCTGCCCGAGGCGTTCACCTGGCGGCGCCTCCACCTGGTGGTCGGCGTGCTGTCGACGAAGGACGTTGGCGGGATCCTGGCGCCCCTCGCTCCGCTGGCGGATGCGGCGTACGCCTGCGCCAGCTCAAACGCCAAGAGCTTGTCGCCGGATGACATGGCCGCGGCGAGCCTGGCGGCGAACCTGTCCGCGTCCGCGCACGCGTCGGTGGCCGAGGCGCTCGACGCAGCGGAAGCGGCAG
>DAITPV010000200.1:0-4483 GCA_036833435.1 Actinomycetota bacterium
CAGGGTCCGGTCCGACCCCAGCGTCCCTCCCAGGGCCCCGGCCACCAGGCCTCCCACGAAGGCCAGCCCCAGCACCGCGGGCACCCTCCTTCCTGCGTGGTTCTGGCGCACCAGCCGGGCCGGGGCGATCCGAACCGCGATGAATCCCAGGAGCGCCGCGGTGGCGACCCCGATCACCACGGCCACGGCCCAGGAGGAGCTCACCGGAGCGTGAGGAGCCGCGGAGCGGTGACCGCCAGGACGTCAAGGCCCTGCCTCGCTCGGTGAGCGAACCCCGCCAGGTCCCGGCCCGTGGGCGCGTGGGTCATGTCCACGGGGACCTCTCCCACCCGGAATCCGGCCCTCACCGCGTCCACGGTCATGGCCACCTCCACGCCGAACCCGGGAGCCAGGGGCCGGACGGCGTCCATGACCTCGCGCCGCATGGCTCGCTGACCCGACAACGGCTCGACCGCGTGGAACCCCGACAGCGCCCGGATGGCGATCCCGGCCGTTCGCTTCACCATCCCCAGCCCACCGTGGCCCGGCTGAGGAGGGAGGTCGCCGATGGCCAGGTCCAGCCTTCCACTCACCACCGCGTCGACCAGCGCGCCGGCGCTGGCGGCCGTGGGTCCCAGGTCGGCGTCCAGGAGCAGGTAGACCTCCGGCGGATCGAGCCGGGCCACCGCTCCCTCCAAGGCGGCACCCTTTCCACCGGCCCGGGGTGCCCGAAGCACGCGGGCGCCGGCAGCTCGAGCCTCTCGGACGGTCTCGTCGGTGGAGTCGCCGTCCACGACGACCACCTCGTCCACCTCCGGGATCGTGCCGATCGCTTCGATGGTTGCCCCGACCCGGCCGCTCTCGTTCCGCGCCGCCACCAGGGCCAGCACCCGGGTCAGGGTGCCAGCTCCGGGATCACGCTGGAGGCTCCGTCCTTGACCCCGTAGTGACCCGAGACCCCCTCCAGGAGATCCTGAATGGCCAGGACGAGGCCGATCTGTCCGGGGACCTGATCGACATTGTCCTGGGTGGCGATCAGGCCGGACACCTCTCCATCGCCGCGTAGCTCCTCCACGAACGGCTGACCTGCCTCCCCCAGGTCCAGCGGCTCGGCGGCGGCGACGTCCAGCCCCGCCTCGGCCATGACCCTGGTCAGGGGAACCAGGAACCCGCTGGGCGCCGGCCCCTCAGGGTCCGCGGTTCCGCCGACCACCACAACCGGCTGGTCGGGCCCCCCCAGCTCGCGGAGCTCGGCCTCGTCCAGCTGGGGACCCTGGTCCACCACGAGGCCCTCTTGCAGCATCCGCTGGAGCACGTCGGTGGTCCCGTTCGGGCCGAAGGCCAGCCGCTCCGCCAGGACCTCCGCTGCTCGAGCCGCCCCATCCTCCGGATCGGTGACCGGCTCCCCGATGATCTCGGCCAGCGCGTCACGGTCGGCCTGCGCCGTCATGTCCATGCGGTCGCTCACCGTGAACAGGGCCCGGATGTTGGCCCCGGCGTCCTCCAGGATCCCCTGGGCGGCTCCGATGCTCACCTCGTCGGTCCCCTCCTGGGTCACGATGACCACCGGCCGGTTCGCCAGGCGCCCCGCCACCAGCGGCCCCATCACCGACTCGCCGAACGCCGCCCACCCGTCCTCGCGCTCCTCCAGGCGGCCGACGTCCTCCCGAAGGGCTTCCGCGTCCCGGGCCAGCCGATCGGTGGTCCCCTCGAGCTGGGTCACGATGCCCCGGTTGAGCACGGTGGTCCCGGTGAGCACGCCCAGACCGAGGGCCAGGAACACGGCGACCACGGAGACCAGATGGAAGCGGAACGAGATCACGGCTCATTCTAGGGTCGCCCGGGAGCCGGACTCAGAACAGCTGGCCGAGCCGGAACAGCAGCCCCCGGCCGATCTCCACGAGCTGCTTGAAGAACAGCTGGAGGGGCTCGGAAACGGCCACCACGGCCACCATGGAGAACAGCGCCGCCGCCACCAGCAGGGCCATGTCCCGGCCCCGGACCCGCCCCCGGTACATCTGGGACACGCCCTTGGCGTCCACCAGGATCTCGCCGACCCGCAGCCTCACCAGGAACGTGCTGGCCATCCCCTCCCGCCCCTTGTCCAGGAACTCCCGGAGGTTCCCGTGGCTCCCCACGGCCACGATCAGGTCGGACCCCTTCTCATGCGCCAGGAGGTAGGCCACGTCCTCGCTGGTCCCCGAGGCCTCCACCACCACGTAGGGAAGGTCCAGGGCCTCGAGTCGCTCCTTCCCCGGAGCCCGGCCTCCCGGATACGCGTGGAGCACGAGCTCCGCACCGGATCGAAGGGCTCGGTCCGTGACGCTGTCCATGTCGCCGACGATCACGTCGGGCTTGTACCCCTGCTCCAGGAGCGCGTCGGCGCCGCCGTCCACCCCGACCAGCACCGGCTTCACGTCCCTGACGTACGCCCGCAGCGCGGCCAGGTCTTCCCGGTAGTTGGTCCCCCGAACCACCACCAGGGCGTGGCGGCGGGAGAAGTCGTGCGAGAGCTCGGGCATCCCCTCCCCGCCGAACAGCAGGTCGCGCTCTCGTTGCATGTACTCCACGGTGTTCCTGGCGAACGCGTCGAACTGCCCGGCCAGCCGAGAGCGGGCCTCGTCCATCTCCCGAAGCACCGAGTCCTCGCTCTGACGGAGCCCCACCCCGATCAGCTCGCCGTCGTCGTACACGCGGTCGCCATCGACGCGGAGCGGAGCACCCTCCTTGGCCTTCTCGAGGATCAGGCGACCCACCCCATCGATCAGGGGAACGCCGGCCTGGATCAGCACCAGGGGTCCCAGGTTCGGGTACCGCCCGGTGATCGACGGGCTGGCGTTCACCACGGCGGCGGCACCTCGAAGGATCAGGCCCTCGGCGGCCACCCGGTCGAGATCCTCGTGATCGATGACCGCGATCTCCCCGGGACGGAGCCTGGTGAGCAGGCGCTTGGTCCGGGTGTCGACCCGGGCGGTTGCCTCCTCTCGCCTACTTCTTCTCGCGGCGAGCGGCAGGAGCCCTCGCAGGGTTCTTCACCTCCAGGTGGACGTGCGGGTTTCGGCCGCCGACGTACCGGTCGACCTGGGACTCGAACGGGAACCGGCGGACCGCTCCGATCCTGGTCACCGATGCCTCCACCGCGTCGCCTTTCTCCAGCCGAACACCGGCCAGGTGGATGAGGACCACCCTCCGGTCGGGGATCTCGGTGGGCCGGATCTCCACGCGGACGTCGGGATACCGGAAGTACAGCCGATAGTGCTTCACCGCGGTCACCCGTCCGGTTACCGGTGCCAGCACCGTTTCACCTCGCGGGAGGACGATATCAGCCGCCGAGGTGGCCGGTGTCCGCCGCCCCCGGGTGTCGGTGACCAGATAGGAGAGGCCGCCACGAGGGGGTGGTGGGGTGAACTTCGTTCGGTTCCGGCACACCAGGCACTCCCCCCAGGGGCGAAGCGCGGTGGCGTCCCGGTACGAGGCCTCGTGGAACGCCACGGCCAGCGCTCGCCCGGACACCAGGCGGAGCCGGACGGCGTCCGAAGACGCGAACACCGGCAGCGGGCCGGGCGCTTCGGGGGCCAACGGTGAGGGGGCGACCACCGGGACGGTGGCCGGGGGCGCCGGGGCCGGCCGGTCCGGGATCAGGAACGCGCTTCCCCACACCACCCCGGCCACTCCCACCAGGGCCCACGCCATCCGGGTCTGTCCCCGCCGCCTGCGTTTCCGACGAGCCACTGACGGATGGTAGCGGCCCCTCGAGCCGGGGCGCGCGGTTGCGCCCGAAGATGCTCGAGGATGTAGAATCCGCGGTGGAGGGTGACGAGAGTCTCCCTCCACCCCCTTTCCCCGGCCCCCGGGCACGCCCCCGGGGGCCACTATTTTGGGCGCTGTTCGGGAAGCGGAGACGGACGAAGGCGTGGGTGGAGGGGGTGCCGCGGGCTAGGCCGCGCCTACCCCATCACCCTGCTCTTGCCGAGGAGCGGGAGGCCGGATCCGCCAGGAGAACGTGGGCCACCCGTGCCGGCGAACGTCCACCCACACGTAGATCGCGAAGATCACGGCGGCGCCGCCGAGGAACACGATGTGGAAGAAGTGATGGGCCAGGGTCTGGCCCAGGGCGTTGAGGAGGTGGTGCCCGGCCTCGCCGACGATGGCCAGCGGCAGGATGAGCAGCGCCATTCGGCGGGCCCATCGAACCATCGGCTGGCGCCGCAGGCCGGACACCTCCTCCCCTCGCATCCGAAGCTCTACGCCGTGGCGGTCCGGCGGCTTCCCGCGAACCCGGCGAACAGCGCCAGCACCGCGGTGGCCGCGTGGATCCAGTTGTAGACGGCCGGGATGTCACCCGGATACCCGAGCAGGTCCCCCAGCGAGTCGGGAGCCACGAACCCGTAGATCGTCAGCGCGACGAACACGACCCCGATGATGCGGGCCACCGTCCTCGCTGCGGATTCTCCGGCGAAGAACGAGCCGAGGACCACGATGCCCACCGCGAAGTGGACGATGT
>DAITPV010000201.1:0-4474 GCA_036833435.1 Actinomycetota bacterium
GGTGTTCGGCGGTGGCGGCGGACCGGATGAGTGACCTGGATCAGGTCGCGCTGACCGTCACTGGGAAGGCCGGTCCACACACCCATGACCCGTCCCCCGCGCCCGGTGACGGCGATGGTCGGCACCGTGCGGATCCCGTAGCGCCGGGCTACCTCCGGCCGGTCGCCCACGTCGATCTGGACGAACGGCACGTCGGTGTCCTGGGCCGTGGCCTCGAGACCGGGAGCGGCCGCCTTGCACGGCGCGCAGGACCGGGTGGTGAACTGGACGATCGCCGGTCCCTGGACCCCCAGGTCCGCGAGCTGCAACCGCCCCAGCCGCCGGGGGGGACGACGCCACAGGGCCAGGCCTCCGGCCAGGACCAGGATCACGCCGGCGGCCAGCGCCAGGCGAAGGATCATCCCGGGGCGCTCTCTGCCGGCGCGGTGAGGCGACCGCGGATCCGCCCTTTGGTGGCGATGCGGCGAGCCCAGACATAGAACTCGCAGCCGACGCACAGCCCCGTGGTCGCCGAGAGGAGGGCCAGTCCCGAGACCAGGAGCCCAAGCCCCCAGGCAACCCATCCGCTGGCCAGCGGGGGATCGAAGGCGAAGTACGCCACGGAGGCCACCGTGAGGAACACGAAGCCCAGGGTGTTGGCGAACCTGGGGGGAGCGGCCTCCTCGAGCTCCTTGGGCGGCCCGAACCGAAGGATCCTTCGGGCCAGGCGGAACAGGTGCGCGTACAGGTTGAAGGTGGGGCCGAGGAGCGAGGCTCCTGCCAGGATCACCGCGATCACCGGAAGGACCACGGGCCAGTCGAAGACGAAGCCGATCAGCAGGGTGATGCCGGTGATGGCCTGCCCCAGCCGGGGCTGTCGAGGGTCCACCATCGCGGGCTGGCTCACGGTCCCTCCTCGGGGCGTTCGGAGCCCCGAATCCTATCAGTGAGATATGATTTAGGACAAGGGAGTGTCGTTGCACCACCCGACGGTCCCTCATACGTTCCAGGAAGGCCGAGATGTTCAGGGTTTCGCAGAAGACCGAGTACGCCCTTCGAGCCATGGTGGAGCTGGCCCTCCGGCAGGGCCAGGGGCCGGTCCCCGCCCGGGAGATCGCGTCGTCTCAGGGAGTCCCTCTTCGGTTCCTGGAGCAACAGCTGGCCGCGCTCCACAAGGCCGGACTGGTGGAGTCCTTCCGCGGTGCCGGCGGCGGGTGCAAGCTGGCCCGCGACGCCCAGGGCATCCGAGTGGCGGACGTCATCGACGTCATGGAGGGAAGCTTCTACCCCATGTACTGCCTGAACAACGCGGACCACACCTGCTTCCAGGACGGCCGGTGCGGCCTTCAGGAGCTGTGGGGCGACGTCCACGTTGCGGTCCGTCAGGTGTTCGAGCGCACCTCGATCGCCGACCTCGCCGACCGTCACCGGCATGTGGCCCCCGAGAGCCCGGTGTGGTCGCCGGAGGACCTCCTCCGGCCGTCCGGCCAGCCCAGCTAGCCCTCCTTCCGCCCCCCTCCTCAACCCTGCCTCCCGGCACGCCGATGCCATGGGCATGGCGCGCGTGCTGGTGGTCGAGGATGAGGGAGCCATCCGGGGGCTCCTGGAGGCCATCCTCAGATCCGCGGGCCATGAGGTGGACGAGGCTGACTCCGGCGAGCAGGCCCTGGCCCGGCTCACCGAGGGCGAGGCGTACGACGTGGTGGTCCTGGACGTGATGCTCGGGCAGATGTCCGGGTGGGACGTCCTGACCGAGGTCGAGCGCCTGGGGATCCGAGGACGCACCAGGATCCTGGCCCTGACGGCACGCTCCCAGGAGTGGGACTTCGTGCTCGGGTGGACCCACGGGGTCGACGAGTACCTCACCAAGCCCTTCGACCCCGAGGTCGTGCAGGACGCCGTGCGCCAGGTCCTCGAGCACACCCCCGAGGAGCTTGCCGAGCGGCGGAAGACCGAGCTGGCCAAGTCCCAGCTCCTGATGAAGCTGGAGACGTCCTTTCAAGAGCCCGATGGGGCGGCCTAAACTGGCCGGAGCAGCCGGCCGATGGGAGTCACAGGATGAGCAAGATCCTGGTCGTTGAGGACGATGAGTCGGTCCGCCGCCTGGTGATCCGGGTGCTGGACCTGGGAGGGTACGAGTCCGAGGAGGCCTCCTCCGGGGCCGAGGCTCTGGAGAAGCTCGCCGCCCAGCACTACGAGCTCGTGGTCCTCGACCTCATGCTCGGCCCCATCTCGGGGTGGAACGTCCTCGAGGAGATGAACCGGAAGGGGATCAGGAGCAACACCAGGGTGATCATGCTCACCGCCCGCACCTCCGAGCGCGACTTCATGAATGGATGGCGCTTGGGGGTCGACCAATACCTGACCAAGCCCTTCGACCCCTCGGCCCTTACCGAGGCGGTCGAGGACACCCTGCGGCAGACCCCCGAGCAGCTCGCGGAGCGGCGGAAGGCGGAGCTCCAGAAGGCGGAGCTCCTCTACCGCTTGGAGAGCGCGTTCGACCAGCCGAGCTAGTCGTTCTTGCCGAGGATCCGCATCACGGTCGTCCCGCACACCGGGCACTTGCCCTTAGCGGCGTTCCTCCCGTTCTTGAGCACGACCTTCTCGCCCTCGAACTCGCGTTTCGCCTTGCACTTCACGCAGTACGCCTCGTACTGAGCCATTTCACCTCCTCCCGCTCTCCAGATACGCTTCAGGGCCGCTTCAGGAGCGGCCCCTTCAAGCACAATCGTGGGGCCTGTGAGGGGGAAGTGCAAGCATCCTCCAGGTCGCCGATATGATGCCGGGCGTGGCCTCTCCCATCCTGGTGACGGGCTCCCATCGCTCCGGAACCACCTGGACGGGGCGGATGCTTGCCCTCTCGCCGGGGATCGGGTACATGCACGAGCCGTTCAACGTGCACAGATGGCCGAATTGGCTGCGTCGTCCGCTTCCCCACGTCTACATGTACATCTGCCCGGAGAACGAGGCCGAGTACCTGGGCACGGTGGAGGACGCCCTGGCGTTCCGGTATCCCGTGCTCAACATCACCGCAGCCCAGACCCGCCGCGAGGTGTTCCAGGTCCTCGCCGAATGGCCCTGGAGCCTCGTTGCCCGGTTCCAGGGGGCCCGCCCTCTGATGAAGGACCCCCTGGCCCTGATGTCCTCGGAGTGGCTGGCGGACCGGTTCGGCATGGACGTGGTTGTGATGATCCGGCACCCTGCGGCGTTCGCCGGCAGCGTCAAGCGTCTGGACTGGCGGTTCGACTTCGACAACTGGCGAGACCAGCCGTTGCTGATCCGCGACCTGGTCGGGCCCTACGAGGCCCAGATCGCCGATTTCGCCGCCCGGGAGCACGACATCATCGATCAGACCATCCTGATGTGGAACGTCACCCACCACGTCATCAGGCGGTTCCAGGAACGGCGCCCCGACTGGTCGTTCATCCGGCACGAGGACCTCTCCGAGGAGCCCCTGAAAGGATTCCGGGAGTTGTACGAGCGCCTCGATCTCACCTGGGACCGCACCGCCGAGGAGATCATCCTGCGGACCAGCACGGACTCGAGCCGCAAAGAGGTTCCCACCTACCTGCACCGGACGGTGCGACGGGACAGTCGTGCGGCGCGGTGGACCTGGCGTGAACGGCTCACCCCGGAGGAGCAGCACCGGATCAGAGAGGGGACCGCGGAGGTGGGAGCGGCCTTCTATCAGGACGAGGACTGGAACCCGTGAAGGTCTCGCTGGTGGCCACGGTGAAGGACGCCGGGCCGTTCATCCGCCCGTTCCTGGATTCCATCGGGGCGCAGACCCACCTCCCCGACGAAGTGGTGATCGTGGACGGTGGATCCTCCGATGGCACCGTGGAGGCTCTCCGCGCTGAACCGAGCATCACGCTGATCGAGGAGCCGGGCGTCAACATCGCCCGGGGGCGCAACCTCGCCGTCCGGGCGGCGTCCCACGACGCGCTCGCCGTGTCCGACGCCGACTGCGTGCTGGCCCCCGACTGGTTGGAGAGGATCCTCGAGCCCCTCGAGAGCGGTGCCGCCGTGTCGATGGGCCTGTACCGGCCGCTGACCCGGACCCTGTTCGAAGCGTGTGCGGCGGCCATCTCCATCAAGGAGCGTTCGGAGATCGAACAGGAGACCTACATGCCGTCCTCGCGGTCGGTGGCCTTCACTCGAGAAGCGTTCGAGGCCGGCGGGGGATATCCGGAATGGCTCGACCTGGGCGAGGACATGTACCTGAATCACCAGTGGCGGGATCAGGGCCTCCGGATGGATCTCGCTCCCGGGGCCGTGGTGTTCCGCCGCCCTCGGCCCTCGCTCTCCGCGTACTGGCGCCAGTTCACGGGCTACGCCGAGGCCGACGCCCTGGCGGGAATGCACGCTCGCCGCCACGCGATCCGGTTCGGCGTGTACGCCGGCCTGGCCGGGGCCCTGGTCTCCCGGAGGAGGCTGCCGTTGGCCCTCGCGGGTCTGGCCGGAGCGGCGTACGTGTCTCGCCCGGTCCGCCGGG
>DAITPV010000202.1:0-4449 GCA_036833435.1 Actinomycetota bacterium
CCCGGGCGGCCGCCACGGACCCGGACAAGGCCGCGCTCCTGCACGGCGACAGGACCGTCACGTACGCGGAGCTCGAGGACCGGGTCCGTCTCACCGCTGCCGCGCTGGCCGGTTTCGGGGTGAGGAAGGGCGACCGGGTCGCGCTCATGGTGGGGAACAGCCCGGAGTTCGTCGAGGCGTTGCACGGAACGCTCCGGCTTGGTGCCGTGGCGGCGCCGCTCAACACGATGCTCACCCCGGAAGAGGCCACCCACGTGCTGGCCGACGCCGACGCCAAGGTCATCGTGACCGACCCCGCATTCCTTCCCACGGTCCTGGCCTCCCGCGGCGGGGTGGCCGCGCTCGAGCACATCCTGGTCACCGGGAGCGGGCGCTCGCCGCGGAAGACCGCGTCATTCGAGCGGGCACTGGCGAAGGCCGGTGATCCCCCCGAGGTCGACGTGGGGGAGGACGACCTCGCGGTGCTGGCGTACACGGCGGGGACGACCGCCAGTCCCAAGGGAGCGATGCTCACCCACGGGAACCTGCTGGCCAACCTGGACCAGATCTCCGCCGTGCCGGCGCTGGCGGAAGCCCGGTCGGACGTCGTCCTCCTGGTCCTGCCCCTGTTCCACATCTATGCCCTCAACGTGGTGCTGGGGATCACCATCCGGGAGGGAGCCACCGCCGTGCTCGTGGACCGGTTCGATCCGGAGACCACTCTGGACCTGGTCGAGAGACACAAAATCACCGTGCTGTTCGGCGCCCCCCCGATGTTTGTGGCCTGGCTCGGGGCGACCGGCGACCACGACCTCTCCTCGGTACGCATCGCGGTGTCGGGCGCTGCGCCCCTTCCCGGCGAGGTGCTCCACGGGTTCCGGGAGCGGTTCGGCATCACCATCTGGGAGGGATACGGGCTCACGGAGACCGCTCCCGCGGTGACCACCAACGCACTGGCCGAGGACGCGCGGGCCGACTCCATCGGCCTGGTGCTCCCCGGCGTGGACGTCCGGCTGGTGGACGAGTCCGGCCAGGACGTGGAGGAGGGAGACCCCGGCGAGATCGTGATCCAGGGACCCAACGTGTTCTTGGGCTACTGGCAGAAGCCGGAGGAATCGAGGGAAGCCTTCCGGGATGGCTGGTTCCGGACCGGCGACGTGGCCTATCGGGACGAGGACGGCTACCTGCACATCGTCGACCGGACCAAGGACCTCATCATCGTGTCGGGGTTCAACGTGTTCCCCAAGGAGGTGGAGGACGCTATCGCCACGCATCCCGATGTCGCCGAGTGCGTGGTGATTGGCGTCCCGGACCAGCGAACGGGGGAGGCGGTGAAGGCTCTGGTTGCCCCCCGCCCGGGCACGCGCCCCAGCGAGGAGGAGATCATCGATCATTGCCGGGCCCGCCTGGCCAGGTTCAAGCTCCCGCACCAGGTCGAGCTGGTGGAGCACCTCCCCAGACACGTGACCGGCAAGGTCCTGCGCCGCGAGCTTCGAGGGCGGGGAGGTCAGGCCGACGCATGATCGTCCTCCCGATCGCCGCCTCGGCGATCGCGCTCGTCTTCGGCGTCCACCTCATGGTTCGCGCGACACGGCGTCGGACGATGTTCGAGGCCGTGTGGGGCGTGGCCATGCTGATGTTCGCGGTGGCCAGCGGGGCCCTGGTGCTTGGTGTCCTCGACGGGTGGTCCTCTGCCGAGTTCCGTCTGTACTGGCTGTTCGGAGCGGTTCTCAACGTCCCGTACTTGGCGCTCGGGGAGATCTACCTCCTGGCCCGAAAGCCCTGGCTCGCGCACGTGGGTCTGGCCATCCTGCTGCTGGCCACGGCCTTCGCCGCAGCCGAGGTACGCACCGCCCCGCTCAACGAGTCGGTCCTGGCCACGAAAGAGTTCTTCTCGGGTCGAGAGGTGCTCGGCGTGGACGCCCCGGCCCGGACCCTTGCGCTGATCTATTCCTACACGGGCACGGCGATCCTGGTTCTGGGCATCCTGTGGTCGGCGATCGGGATGCGGGGACGGCCCGAGCTCCGGGATCGGTTCTCCGGGATCCTGCTGGTCGCGGCCGGGAGCCTGGTGGTCGCCGGAGGGGCGGCCTTCGCGGCGGCCGGGAGCTTCGCTGGGTTCTCCCTCACGCTGGCCGCCGGGATCGCCGTCATGTACTGGGGGTTCTTGATGACCTCCCGCCGGCGTCCCGTGCCGACCGGCTAACACCGGGTTCGTCCTTCATCGACACCGCCATGGCCGCCAGCCACGTGGTCAGCGGGACCGCTGCGACCAGGCCGATGCTGCCGACCAGGGTTCGGACGATCTCGGTGGCGATCACCTCCCCGTTGGCCACGGTGCCCAGCGACTGACGAGACAGGACGAGCAGGAGCATCACTGGCATCGAGGCTCCGGCGTACGCCAGCGCCAGGGTGTTCACCGTGGAGGCCACGTGATCACGGCCGATCCGGAGTCCCGAGCGGAGCAGGTCCTTTCGGCTCATCCCCGGGCTCGCCATGCGGAGCTCCCAGATCGCCGAGGCCTGGGTCACGGTCATGTCGTCGATGGCGCCCAGCGCTCCGATGACGATGCCGCCGAGGATGATCCCCCGGAGGTCGATGTTGGCCGCCCCGATCTGGACCACGATGGCCTCCTCGCTGGCGAACCCCGAGAGCTGGGTTACTCCCACGAACACCTCGGCCAGCACCGCGGTGAGAGCCAGTGCGCCCAGCGTTCCCAGCAGCGCCACCGTGGTCATGGTGGTGAACCCGTGGGACAGGTACAGGGCCAGGAACGCGATGGCTGCGGCCCCCACGATGGACACCGCCAGGGGGTTCCGCCCGTCGAGGATGGCCGGCAGCACGAACGCGATCAGGACCCCGATGCTCACCACCAGGCCACCCAGGGCGGCAAGGCCTCGCAGCCGCCCGAGGGCCACGACCGCCACGCCGAACAGCACCGCCAGCCACACGAGCTCCGTCTGCCGGTCCCGGTCCAGGAACCGGTACTCGAACCCCGGCTCCGCCCCGGCGTCGTGCGACAGGACCACCTGGTCCCCGGCCTCCAATCGTGGGGTGGTCCCGGTCAGCACGAACTCCTGGGTGACGAGCTGCCCGCTCTGAGGCCCCTCGGTCACCTCGAACGTCACCCGGCGGCAGGTCACGCCTCCCTCGGGCTGCCCCTCGCAAGGGACGTCCTGGGCGGAGACCACCTCCGCATCGACCGTCTCGCTGACGAACCCCAGGCCCGACAGGTCGGGGCGGTCGGCTCCGGTGGGGCGGAGGAGCACCATGGCCGCCGCGGTGATCACCGCCAGAGCGATGGTGATCGCGGTGAGCTTGGTGCGGGTTCGATCGGAGACGTTGATGGCGGATCGGTGTGCCACGTCGGCCAGTGTGTCCGGCCCCGGCCGGCCCGCGCAACCGCCCGCTAGTCGGTGGAGACCGAGGCGCTGACCAGGGGTGAGGCCTGAGGCTCGGGACGCTGGCGGTGCTCGTCGGTGATCATCACGAACTCCCACCGTTCGGGGTCCGTGCGGACCGGCATCATCCCCACGCCCCGGTTCACGTCCAGGATCCCGGCCTCCCACGTGTCGCCACCACCGACGAACCAGACGTGATACACGAACTCGGGTTCGGGGAGCTGTGCGGCGATCACGTACACCTGCTCCTCGCCGGGGACATACATCACGGCGACGCGTTCCTCGCCGGAGCCGCCGAGTGGGAGGACCTCGCTGGACGGGTTGCTGAGCGTGGAGAGGGCGTCCACCACCCACGCCTGCTGGACCTCGGTGTCCGAGATGCGGCCGGCAAGCCGTCCCGACAGCACCAGGTTCCATCCGAAGAGGCCGATGGCCGTGACCGCGGCAGCCGTACCCAGGATGCCGGCGAGGCGGAGGCGGCGCGGCGGGCGCCCCATCGTGGACCGGTGGATCCGGGTCCACAGCAGGTCGGGGGGCTGCAGGGGATCGGCGTCCAGGGCCAGGTCGCCGGCGACCAGCCGGTATCCGTCCAGAGCCTGCTTGCACCGGTCGCAGCCGGGGACGTGCTCGAGGAGGGCCCGCTCGGCGAGCTCGGCTTCACCGGGATCCAGGCCCCCGAGGACCCTGCCGGCCATGAGCTCCTCGACGCGGTCGTGCTCCCAGGTCACGACAACGCCTCCCGCAGGCGGCGCATGGCCGCGAACACCCTGCTCTTGACGGTTCCGATCGGGATGCCCTCCTCCTTGGCGATCCTGGCCTGCGTCCACCCACTGAAGTACATGAGCTCGACAGGACGGCGCTGCTCGGATGGAAGGGCCGCCAGCGCCTCGCGCACCTGACGCCTGCGGTCGGCCAGGGCCGCCTCCTCCACGACGGTCTCCATAACGTCTTCGACCGGGGAGGGGTCAGGGTTCGCCCGGCGCTCCCGCTCCCTGAGGCGCTCCTCTCGCCGCACGGCGTCCACGGACCGGTGGTGGACCAGGGAAAGGAGGAAGGTGCGGAAGAAGCT
>DAITPV010000203.1:0-4444 GCA_036833435.1 Actinomycetota bacterium
CCGGGTGGCCAGGAGGGGGTCCCGGGCCAGCATGTCGGACAGGCTCTTGCCGGAGAGCGTGAGGAACCGGGCGCCAGTCTCCGTCACCACGGAGGCCCCTCGGGGCTGTCCGTCGATCAGCGACATCTCGCCGAAGAAGTCCCCTCGCTTGAGCTTGGCGATCGTTCGCCCGCGACGGACGACCTTGGCCCGGCCGTCGAGGATCACGAAGAACACCGTCCCGGCAGCGCCCTCCCTGACCACAGTGGTGCCTTCCCGGCGCTCGGTCACCCCGCTGGCCCGGGCCAGATGGCGAAGGTGGCGCCGGGACAGCCCCTCGAACAGCGGGACGTTGGCCAGCGCATCCTCACGCTCGGCGATCCCGGCTCGCATCACCTTGCGGCCCCCTCGGGCCGAAGGCCGGTGCTCCCAGCCCACTCGAGGCCCGGTCCACGTGTCTCTAGCCATTCCCTACTCCCAGCGCCTTTGCGATCGTGCCTCCTCCGACCACCTCGTCACCGGAGTAGAACACCACGCTCTGTCCAGGGGCCACCGCGCGCTGCGGAGTGCGGAACTCCACGCGGGCTCCCTCGTCCCCGGTCGGTATCACCACGGCGGCCGCCTCCTCTCCGCGGTACCGGATCTTCACCGCCGCCTCGAACGGCTCGCCCGGCTGGCCGGCGATCCAGTTCACTCGCTCGGCCTCCAGACCTCCTCGCGACAGGAGAGACGCGGGGCCCACCATCACCGTGTTCGCTCCGGCATCGACGTCCACCACGTACGTTCGCTCGCCGGTGGAAACGCCCACCCCTCGGCGCTGGCCGATCGTGTACCGGAACGTTCCCTCGTGTCGGCCCACCGTCCGCCCGTCCGGGTCCACCACGTCGCCCGTCCGGGACAGGTGCGGCGCCCGCGCGGCGACGAACGCTTCCGCATCCGCGGCCGGGGCGAAGCACAGGTCCTGCGAGTCGGGCTTGCCGGCTACCGGCAGCTCCAGCCGCTCCGCATGGCTCCGGGTCTCCGCCTTGGACAGCTCCCCCACCGGAAACACCGCCCGCCCCAGCTGTCGTTGCGTGAGTCCCCCCAGCACGTAGGACTGATCCTTGTCTCGGTCCAGGCCCCGGTACAGCCGCCATCGGCCTCCGGTGCTTCGCGTTCGCACGTAGTGCCCCGTGGCCACCAGGTCGGCGCCGAGCTCATCGGCACGATCCAGGAACGCCCCGAACTTGATCCGCTCGTTGCACCTGACGCAGGGGTTCGGGGTCCGGCCGGCCTCGTGCTCCGCGACGAAGTCGCCGATGACCCGATCCTCGAACACCTCCGAGAGGTCCAGGACCTCGAAGGGGAACCCGGCGATGGCGGCCACCTCCCGGGCGTCGGCTTCGGCCTGGGGACCGCAGCACCCGTGCTCCACGCCACCCGTGTGGACGAGCTTCAGGTGCGAGCCCATGACCCGGTACCCCCGCTCGGCGAGCAAGCAAGCGGCCACGGAGGAATCCACTCCTCCGCTCATGGCGACGAGGACCGACGGCGACATCGCGCCTGAGGGTAGCATCCGTTCCGTGCTGGTCGACCTGAGCTTTCCCATCGAGGACGGCATGCCCACGCTGCCGGGTGTCCTGCCCGAGGCGCACGTGGGTGCGTTCCTTGACCACGACGCGTCACGGGATCGCTACCAGGGAAAGGCTGAATTCCTCCTGAGCCACGTGGACATCCCCGGCAACACCGGGACGTACCTCGATGCCCCGTTCCATCGGCACCGGAACCGGGAGGACCTCGCCGCCGTCTCCCTGGACCGACTGGCGAACCTCCCGGGGATCCTGGTCGAAGCGGAACCGGTGGCCGCGCCGGTCACCATCGACCTCCGCCCGGACGAGGTCCATGGGCGAGCGGTGCTGTTCCGGACCGGCTGGGACCGGCGCTGGGGAACCGACGCCTACTGGGAGGCCGACCCTTTCCTGTCGCCGCAGGCCCTGGACCGCCTGATCGAAGGTGGTGCGGCGCTGGTCGGCGTGGACTGGAACAACGTCGACGACACCTCGGACCCGGCACGGCCGGCGCACACCCGCCTGCTGGACGCGGGAGTGCTGATCGTCGAGCGCCTCCGAGGGCTGGAACCGCTCCCCACCGACGGGTTCCGGTTCACCGCAGTTCCCCCGCCGATCGTGGGCGGCGCCTCGTTCCCGGTCCGCGCATTCGCGGAGGTGCCCTAGCTCCCCTTGATCTGCTCGGTGATCTTGGGGACCACCTTCAACGCGTCGCCCACCACACCGAGATCGACCAGCTTGAAGATGGGCGCATCGGGGTCCTTGTTGATGGCGATGATGCGCTTGGACTCCTTCATCCCCACCTGGTGCTGGGTGGCCCCGCTGATCCCCACCGCGATGTAGACGTCGGGCTTGACGGTGATCCCGGTCTGCCCGATCTGCATGGAGTAGGGCACCCACCCGGCGTCGACCACCGCGCGGGTGGCTCCCACCGCGGCGTTTCCAATCGCCTTGGCCAGCTCGCTGAGCAGCTCGAAGTTCTTGGGGTCCTGGAGGCCGCGTCCGCCGGACACCACCACGGGGGCCTGGTCCAGCTTCGGTCCCGTGGACTCCTCCTCGTGGCGCTCCACGAGCTTGGCCGTCTTGAGCTCGTCGGGGACATCCACCTCGACCGGCACCACCTCGGCCTGGCCACCGGACGGCTCGGCCACGAAGGACTTCGGCCGCACCAGAACCAGCTTGGGGTCGGGCCCTCCCAGCTCCACGTCGGCGATCTTCGTCCCGCCGAAGATCTGAGTCTGGGCCCGGTCTGGCGCGGTGACGTCGCTGGCGTTGCTCATCAGCGTGGATCCGGTCCGGGCCTGCAGCCGCCCGGCCACGTCGCGGGAGTTGTACGTGGACCCGAACAGGATGAGGTTCGGCTGATGCTCCTTGACCAGCTCGTGCATCGCGTGGACCCGAGGCTGCGCCAGATGCTCGTCGTACACCGAGTCGTCGCTGGCGTACACCTTCTGGGCACCGTGCTCTCCCAGTGCGGTGGCCGCCTCCTTGGCCCCGGCGCCGAGGACCACGGCTTCCACCGTGTCGCCCAGCTCCCTCGCTTTGGTCAGGAGCTCCAGCGCGGCCACCTGAAGCGTCCCGTCGGGACCGATCTCGCCGTACACCCAGATCGTGGCCACTCAGATCACCTTCGCTTCCTTGAGGAACTGCACGATCCGCTCGGCAGCGCTGCCGTCATCCTCGATGACCTCGCCGGCTTCGCGTTCAGGCGCCGCCTCGACGCCGGTGACCTTCTGTGTGGCTTTCACGGTCTCCGCGTCGAACCCCAGGTCCGAGAGCGCCAGCTGCTCCACGGGCTTCTGCTTCGCCTGCATGATCCCCTTGAGGGTGGGATACCGCGGCGTGGTGGCTCCCGCCGTCACCGTGACCAGGGCCGGAAGCGGCGACTCCACCACCTCGAATCCCTCCTCGGTCTGCCGCTCGATCTTGATCGAGCCGTCGGACAGCTCGTACTTCCGGGCGAACGTGAGCGCCGGCAGCCCCAGGAACTCCGCCAGCGCCTGCGGCAGCGTCCCGGTGTAGCCGTCGGTGGACTCCACGGCGGCCAGCACCAGGTCCGGCTCCTGGAGCTGGATGGCGGTGGACAGGATCATGGCGGTGGCCAGGGTGTCGGATCCTCGCAGGGCGTCGTCGGTGATCAGCACTCCCTTGGCCGCTCCCAGCGACAGCGCCTTGCGGACCGCATCCATGGCCGGGGCCGGACCCATGGACACCACCGTGACCTCCCCGCCCTCCTTCTCGGTGATCTCCAGGGCGGCCTCGATGGCCGGCTCGTCGCCGGGATCCAGGCTCCCCTCCACTCCCTCCCGGATCAGCAGGAAATCGTCTCCCATCTCCGGCGTGCCGGAGGGATCCGGGATGTACTTGGCCAGCACAACGACGTTCAAGCGAGCCTCCTCGGAAAAAGGACCCCTATTTGTACCCGATTCGCCCCGGCAGTGGCCGCGCTCCGTGACACCGATAATGAACCGGTGCGAGTGGTCGGTGGTCTGCTCCTGATCGCCCTCGGCGCCGCGGCGGCGGTGACGGTCAACCGAGTGTGGCTCGAGCCCGAGACCTCCGAGGCCTCGCCCCCCCCGGTCCCCCAGTCTGCTCCGGGGCCCGGCGATCCCCCGGTGGTGTGGATCGACGGCACCCTGGAGGAGGTCTCCGACTCGCAGATCGCCATGCGGGACGGAGCGGGTCCCCGCGTGGAGGTTGAACGACTGGGACAGGGGGCCACGTCCTTCCTGGCCCTGGCCGGCAGTGAGTGGACCGAGCTCACCGAGGACCAGGTCGCCGACCTCGACACCGGCGGCGCGGCCTGTGTCGAAGCCCTCCTGGACGGGCAGACGTTCCTGGCCATCCGGGTGTTCCTGGGGGTCGGGTGCGGACCGGCCTGATGGGGCGGATGCTCCTGCTCGCCACGGCGGTGCTCC
>DAITPV010000204.1:0-4439 GCA_036833435.1 Actinomycetota bacterium
CTCGTCCTGGCCGACCGCGGCGCCCAGAGCACCGAGCCACCCGCGCAGCAGCAACCGGCTTCGCCGGAGGCCGCGTTCCCGGTGACGGTGGAGGCCGCGAACGGTCCGGTTCGCATCGAGGAACGACCCGAGCAGATCGTCTCGCTGTCCCCGACCTCCACCGAGATGCTGTTCGCCGTCGGCTCCGGTGACCAGGTGGTGGCCGTGGACGACCAATCGAACTACCCGCCGGAAGCCCCGGTCACCGACCTTTCGGGATTCGAGCCCAACATCGAGGCCATCGTGGGGTACGAGCCCGACCTGGTGGTGGCCTCGGACGACATCGGGGGACTGGTCGACGGGCTGGAGGCCGTGGATGTGCCGGTGATCCTGCAGCCGGCTGCGGCGACGCTGGCGGACACCTACGCGCAGATCGAGCAGCTCGGTCTGGCTACCGGCCACGAGGAGGAAGCCGCAGGCCTGGTGACGTCGATGGAGACGGAGATCGACGCGATCGTGGCGGGCGTGCCCGCGTTCGCCGAGCCGCCGACGTACTACCACGAGCTGGACGACACGTACTTCACCGCAACGTCGGAGACGTTCATCGGCACCGTGTACGCCCTGCTGGGACTGCGGAACATCGCCGACCCAGCCGACAAGGACGGGACCGGATACCCACAGCTCTCCGCCGAGTTCATCCTGGACGCCGACCCCGACCTGATCTTCCTGTCGGACACGAAGTGCTGCGGCCAGTCCCTGGAGACGGTGGCCGAGCGTCCCGGCTGGGACGAACTCACGGCCGTGCGCACCGAAGCGGTCGTCGAGCTCGACGACGACATCGCCTCCCGGTGGGGGCCGAGGGTGGTCGACTTCCTTCGGATCGCGGCCGCGGAGGTGTCCGAGCTGCAGCCGGCGACCTGATGGCGGCACCGGCCACTCCGGCTCCCTCCGTCCCAGCGATCCTGGGGGCCAGTCGGCTCCGTCTGCGAAGAGTGCTGCTCCCGGCTGCGGCCCTCCTCGCGGCGGTCACGCTGGGGGTGATGGTGGGGCCGGTGCGGCTGGCGCCCGGGGACGTCCTTCGAGAGTTCGTCGACAAGCTGCCGCTGATCGACGTGCCCTCCGGCCTGTCGGAGCGGGAGGCAACGATCCTGTGGGAGCTCCGGCTCCCCCGGGTCGTGCTGGGCGGGATCGTGGGCGCCACCCTGGCCATGGCCGGGGCGGCGTACCAAGGAGTGTTCCGAAATCCCCTGGCGGATCCCTACCTGCTGGGAGTGGCCGCCGGCGCCGGCATGGGCGCCACGCTGGCTATCGCCTACCTCCCCGACGTGTCGGGGTGGCCCATCCCTCCACTGCCGGTGGCGGCGTTCGTCGGGGGGCTCGCCGGGGTGGGGGTGACGTACGTCCTGGGCCGGTCGAGCGGGCGGTCGCGAAGCACCACCACCCTGATCCTGGCCGGCGTGGCGGTGGCCTCGTTCCTCACCGCGATCCAGGCCTACGTGCAGCTCCGGGAGTCGGACACGCTACGGCAGGTGTACTCGTGGATCCTGGGCCAGCTCACCACGGCCGGCTGGGGCGACGTCCTGCTCGTTCTTCCCTACGCCGCACTCAGCGGAGTTGCCATCCTCCTGCATCGCCGGCTGCTCGACGTGATGAGCGTGGGGGATGAGGAGGCCGAAAGCCTGGGGATCCAGGCCGGCCGGATCCGCCTGATCCTGGTGCTGGCCGCCACGCTGGCCACGGCCGCCGCGGTGGCGGTCAGCGGCCTGATCGCGTTCGTGGGGATCATCGTCCCGCACGCCATCCGGTTGATGATGGGATCGAGCTACCGGGTCATCCTCCCGCTGTCGGTCCTGGTGGGGGCGACGTTCCTCATCATGGCGGACCTACTGGCCCGAACCATCCTGGCCCCCGCCGAGATCCCCATCGGCGTGATCACCGCGTTCTTCGGCGCGCCGTTCTTCCTGCTCGTGCTTCGCCGGAGCCGGAGGCTCGATTGACCGCGATCAACCTCGATCGCGTCGCGGTGTCCTTCAACGGAACCCGGGTCCTTCGGGGGGTGAGCCTGGACGTGGCCGGTGGGGACTGGGTCGGGCTGATCGGCCCCAATGGCGCGGGCAAGACGACGTTGCTTCGGGCGGTGGCCGGACTGGTGAAGCACGAGGGCGTGGTGATGCTGGGAGGCACCCCGCTCTCCGACCTGGGCCGGGGATCCGTGGCTCGCCTGGTGGCCTACGTGCCCCAGCGGCCGGTGACCCCTGCGTCGATGTCGGTGGCCGATTACGTGCTCCTTGGGCGAACCCCGCACATCCCCTACCTCTCCCGCGAGGGGAGGCGCGACGTGCAGGTGGTGGCCGGGGTGCTCGAGCGACTGGAGCTCGTGCCGCTGGCGCAACGAGCGCTCGGATCGCTGTCGGGTGGCGAGGTCCAGCGGGCCATCCTGGGCCGGGCCCTGGCGCAGCAGGCCCCCGTGCTCCTCCTGGACGAGCCGACCAGCGCGCTCGACGTCGGGCATCAGCAGCAGGTGATGGAGCTGGTGGACGAGCTGCGGACGGAGCACTCCCTGACGGTGGTCAGCTCGATGCACGACCTCACCCTGGCGGGACAGTTCACCGAGCGACTGGTGATGATGGACGCCGGGATCGTGGCCCTCGAGGGTCCGGCGCGCACCGTGCTGACTGAGGCCTCGATCCAGCGCCACTACCGCGCCTCGGTTCGCGTCCAGGAGCTCGAAGGGGGAGGCGTCGTGGTGGTGCCAACCCGGAAAGTGGTGGGGAGATGAGCGCGAACCCGCCGGTCGATCCTCCCGCCGCCCGAGCGCCGACGCACCGTCCTTCCCTGGTGCTGGTGAACACCGGGGAGGGCAAGGGGAAGACCACCGCGGCGATGGGCACGGTCGTTCGGGCCGTGGCCAGAGGGTGGCGGGTGTGCGTGATCCAGTTCCTCAAGTCCGGGAAGTGGCGGGCGGGGGAGGAAGAGGTGGGGCGCCGTCTGGGCGTGGAGTGGTGGACCCTGGGCGACGGGTTCACCTGGGACTCCGAGGACCTGGACCAGAGCCGGGCGGCGGCAGCGGCGGCGTGGTCGGCGGCTCGGGAGGTGCTGGCGGAGGGCCGGCACGACCTGGTGCTCCTCGACGAGATCACGTACCCGATCAACTGGAGTTGGATCTCGGGCTCGGAGGTTGCCGAGGCCATCCGGAGCCGGCCGCCCAACGTCAACGTCATCGTCACCGGCCGGGACGCACCACCCGCGCTCCTCGACGTCGCCGACACCGTCACCGAGATGGTCAACGTCCGACACGCGTACGACTCAGGCGTTGCGGCCCGGCGAGGGATCGACTTCTGATGGCGCTCACGGTGCTGTTGGGCGGGGCTCGGAGCGGGAAGTCGGCGCTCGCGGCGCGGATGGCTGCCCGGGGACCGGAGCCGGTCACCGTGATCGTCACCGGAGAGCCCAGGGACGAGGAGATGGCCGAGCGGATCAGGCGGCACCGGGCGTCCAGGCCGGCGTCGTGGATCACGGTTGAAGAGGCGGTGGAGCTGGCCGGGGCGCTCTCGGCGGCCGAGCCCCATGGCTGCGTGGTGGTGGACTGCCTAACCCTGTGGGTCTCGAACCTGCTCGAGCGCGGGGAGGAGGACGCCGGGATCCTCGATCGGGCCCGCACGGCGGCGGACGTGGCCGCCGCGCGAATCGCGCCGACCATTGTGGTGAGTAACGAGGTCGGCTCGGGGATCGTGCCGATGAACGCCCTGGCTCGCCGGTACCGGGATCTCCTGGGCGAGGTCAATGCGATCTGGGCGAGCGTGGCGGCCAGCACGATGCTTGTGGTGGCCGGCCGGGCCCTGACGTTGTCGGAACTGGCGGACCTGGATGGCTAGCCTCACCGACGAGCTGGCACATCTCCCCGAGCCCGACGACGGTGCCCGGGCCGCGGTCCGCGATCGCGCGACCAGGGTCCTGCGGCCGGCCGGGGCGTTCGCCCGCCTCGACGAGGTGGCGGAGTGGCTGGCCGGGTGGCAGCGAACCCGGAGGCCGGAGGTCCGGCACCCGGTCGCGGTGCTGTTCGCTGCGGACCACGGCGTGGCCGACGAGGACGTCAGCGCGTACCCGGCCAAGGTGACCGCGGCGATGATGGACGTCCTCGATGCGGGCGAAGCCACCGCCTCCGTGCTGGCCGGGATGGTGGGCGCCGAGCTGCGCGTGGTTGACGTGGGGGTGGGTCGGCCAACCGGGAACCTCGTCCACGAGCCGGCGCTCTCCGTGACCCGGTTCGAGGGATGTGTGGACGACGGGCGGCGGGTCATCAGAGACCTCGCGACCGACCTCCTGGTGGTGGGGGAGATGGGGATCGCCAACACCACGGCGGCTGCGGCGGTGTGCGCCACGCTGTTCGGTGGAGACGTCGCCGACTGGACCGGGCCGGGGACGGGGGTCGACCCCGAGACGCTGCTCCGGAAGCGAAC
>DAITPV010000205.1:0-4432 GCA_036833435.1 Actinomycetota bacterium
AGCGCTTGGCCGCGACGACGGCGACTCACGCCGCCGGGACCCCGACGTGCCGCGGCAGCAGAGACCGCGCCCTCACGTGGGGGACGAGCCACCCCACCGGTCCGGCGCCTGGCCCGAGAGCGTGGAGTGGACCTGACCGTGGTGCCGGGGTCGGGTCCGGGAGGCAGGATCACCCGGGAAGACGTCCTCAGCGCGGCGGGCACCGGATCCCCCGCGGGGACCGAGCGACCGACCAGCCCGGGCTCCGAGGAGCGGATCCCGGTGCGCGGCGTTCGGCGGCTGATCGCTCAGAAGATGACCCGCTCGTGGACCGAGATCCCTCACGTCACCACGTTCCACACCGCCGACGCCACCCACGTGGAGGCGCTCCGGCGAGAGCTGTCGGAGACGTCGGGGACCCGGGTGAGCGCCCTGTCCGTGGTGGTCCGGGCGTTCGTTGAGGTGTGCCGGTCCCATCCCCTCCTCAACGCCTCCTTCGACAGCGAGGCCGCCGAGATCGTCGTCAGGGGCTCGTACCACGTGGGCATCGCCACCGACACCGACCGGGGCCTGCTGGTGCCGGTGGCTCGCGACGCGGACCGCAAGGGGATCACCGAGCTGGCCGCCGAGATCGCCGCCCTGGTGGACGCGGCCCGAAACGGGACCGCGGGACCCGAGCAGCTCACCGGGAGCACGGTGACGGTGTCGAACGTGGGGACCTACGGCTCGGCGTTCGGCACCCCGATCATCAATCACCCCGAGGCCGCCATCCTGGCGCTCGGACGGATCGAGCCACGCGCCGCGGTGGTGGACGGTGAGGTTGCGGCCCGGCCCGAGGTGACGCTGTCGCTGTCCTTCGACCACCGGGTGCTCGACGGTGCGGACGCCGACCGGGCCATGACCGCGCTCCGAGAGATCCTGGAGAGCCCGTTCCGACTCGGCGCGCTGCCTCGGTGACCGGCCGCTGAGATGAAGATCGTCTCCCTGCTTCCCTCGGCCACGGAGCTGGTGTTCGCCCTGGGCCTGGGCGACGACCTGTCGGGTGTGACCTTCGAGTGCGACTACCCGCCCGAGGCCCGGTCGAAGCCGGTGATCTCGGACACCGCGCTCCCCACCGACCGGCCGCTGTCCTCGGGGGAGATCGACGACCTGGTGAACCAGCACATGGAGGCCAAGGACCCCCTGTACGTCCTGGACAAGGACCTCATCGGGAAGATCCAGCCCGACCTCATCCTCACCCAGGACCTGTGCCGGGTGTGTGCCGTTCCCTCCGGCCAGGTCGAGGACGCCCTCGACGAGCTGGGATGCCGCGCCGAGGTGGTGTCCATGGACCCCCAGAACCTGGACGGCATCCTCGAGTCGTTCCTGGACGTCGGCCGGGCCACCGGGACCGAGGGCCGGGCCGAGGAGCTGGTGAGCGAGCTCAGGGAGCGGATCGACGGGGTTCGGGCCCGGGCCACCCGGCTCCCGAGGATCCGGACGCTGGCCCTCGAGTGGCTCGACCCCCCGTTCGTGGGCGGCCACTGGATCCCGGAGATGGTCCAGCTGGCCGCCGGGGAGAACCTCCTCAACGAGCCCAAGCAGCGATCCCGGACCGTGACGTGGCGGAGCATCGCCGACGCCGGCCCCGAGGTCGTGGCCTTCATGCCCTGCGGCTACTACCTTCCCGAGGCGGAGGAAGAGGCGGGGCGGCTCTACAACGTTCCCGAGTTCAAGGAGACCACCGCGCGGTCGGAGGGAACCGTGTACGCCACCGACGCGTCGTCGTACTTCTCCCGCCCCGGTCCGCGGATCGTGGACGGTCTGGAGATCCTGGCGTGGGCCATCCACCCGGACATGTTCCCCGAGCCGCCCGGGGGGACCATCTCCCGGGTCACCGGTCCCTGAGGGTTGATGGCCACGTCCGGCGGGCACTACGGTGGTCCCGTGCGCGGGAAGAACCTGGTCACCCCGGATCACGTGGGCCAGCGGGTCACGTTCCAGTACGAGCTGCCCAACGGGTACGTGGGCGAAGTGGTTGGCGTGCTCAAGTGGTTCGACGACGCCGCCGAGACGTTCGTGGTCGAGAACCGGGATGGCAAGCTGGTCCGGGTCCCGGCCAAGGGCGTCCGAGCTGGGCGTCCGGTGGTCCCCCGGGTCTGAGCCCACCTACCGCGCGGGGATCCACTCCGTTCCGGTGGTCACCTCGTCCAGCGCGTCCTGAAGAACCCGCACCCCGAGTCCCGGGCCCGTGGGGACCGGCAGGCGCCCGTCCTCGAGCACGAACGGGTCCGTGATGTCCCGGTGGAAGTACCGCTCGGAGGCGGAGGTGTCGCCGGGGAGGACGAATCCGGGGAGGGCGGCCAGGGCCACGTTCGCGGCGCGACCGAGGCCCGTCTCCAGCATCCCGCCGCACCACACCGGCACCCCGCGGGCCTGGCACACGTCGTGGACCCGCCGAGCCTCGAGGTACCCCCCCACCCGGCCGGCCTTGACGTTGACAATGCGACAGGCGCCCAGGGCGATGGCGTCGGACGCCGACTTAGCAGAGGTGATGGTCTCGTCGAGACAGACCGGCGTGGAGATCCGCCGCGCCAGCTCCGCGTGGCCCACGAGGTCCTCCTCGGGCAGGGGCTGCTCGATGAGCAGGAGGTCGAAGGGATCGAGCCGGGCCAGCCTCGGCGCGTCGGCCAGCGTGTAGGCCGCATTCGCATCGACCTGCAGGGGGATGTCCCCGAACCGCTGCCTGGTGGCCTCCACCGCCTCCACGTCCCACCCGGGCTCGATCTTGAGCTTGATCCGGCGATAGCCCTGCGCCAGGTATCCGTCCACCGCGTCCATCAGCTCGGGGATCGAGTCCATGATCCCCACCGACACCCCGCAGTCGACGCGATCACGCACGGCGCCGAGGTACCGTCCGAACGACAGGTCCTGCGAACGGAGCTCCGCGTCCAGGACGGCCATCTCCACGGCGGCCTTGGCCATCCGGTGGCCCTTCACCTCCGAGAGCAGGGGGAGGACCTCCTCCGCGGTCACCTCCGCCGGCGCGAACAGGCGCGGAAGCAGGTGGGTCCGGATGATTGCCGCTGCCCCATCGACGTACTCGGACGCGTACAGGGGCGCCCGGCCGGCCACGCACTCTCCCCATCCCTCGGCGTCGGGGGTCTCCACCCGCAAGAGCAGCGCGTCCCGCTCCGTCTCCGTCCCGAACGACGTTCGGAACGGGGACACCAGCGGCATCGACACCCGGCGGAGCTCGATCCCGGCCAGCTTCATGGACGGACCCCTGCAGCCATCGCAGGGATGAGCCTACGCTGCCCGGTCGCCGCGCCTGACCGGGAGGGTGAACGTGATCCGGGCCCCGCCGCCGGGGCGGTTCTCCGCCCAGGCCCTTCCCCCGTGGCCCAGGGCCAGGCTCCGGACGATGAACAGGCCGAGCCCCACGCTCCCCTGGCCCACCGGCTGCTCACCCTGCTCGTACCGCTCGAACACCTTCGACAGGAGCTGCTCGGGGATCCCCGGCCCTCGATCGCCGACGCTGATCCGGATCTCCTCGTGGCCGACTTCCACCGTCAGCTCGATCTCGCCCAGCGAGTACTTGACCGCGTTGTCCAGCAGGTTCGCCAGGATGTGCTCGATGGCGCTGGGGTCCCCGAAGACCTGCGGGAGGTGGCCCGGGACGTTGACCTCCACGGACCGGTCGCCGAACACTCCCCGGAACGCGGTGATCTCGTCCTCGATCATCGTGTGGAGGTCGAGCTCCCGGCGGTTGAGGATCGGGGCACCCTCTTCGATGCTGGTTGACAGGATCAACTGCTCGAGCATGTCCATCATCCGCTCGCCCTGACGTTCCACGATCCCGGCGAAGTCCCGGGCCTGATCCAGGGTGGCGGCATCGCCGAGCTCCTGGAGGAGCCGGACGTAGCCCAGGATCGCGGTGAGCGGCGCCTTGAGGTCGTGGGTCACCACGGCCAGGAACTCGCGCCGCTTGGCGTCGAGCTCCTCCAGGCGCGCGATGGCCGCCTTCTCCCGCTCGTACAGACGGGCGTTAGCGATGGCGATCGCGGCGTGATCGGCGAACACCGTCAGGGCTCGCAGGTCGTGCTCGGTGTAGTCGCGCCGGCCCGTGGACACACTCACGTTGAGCACCCCGACCGGCTCGGCCCGGGTGTACAGCGGGGCCGACATGGCCGACCGGACCTTCCGATCCTTGGGCACGAACCGGCGGAACCTGGCGTCCTTGACCTCGCCGCGAAGGACCACCGCCTCGCGGAACTCGGCGACCCACCCCGCCACGCTTTCTCCCACGGGGATGACCCGCTTGATCGCGGCCTCGTCCAGCCCTACGGACGCGGCGATCCGGAGGTTCTGCTTGGTGTCGTCGAACAGCATCACCGAGCCCTCGGTGGCTCCCAGGAGCTCCTGAGCGGAGCCCAGGATCATCTCCAGGACGTCTTCCAGGGACAGCGTCGAT
>DAITPV010000206.1:0-4426 GCA_036833435.1 Actinomycetota bacterium
ATCGCTTATCGGGACGTGGCGGCCAAGGCCGGCAACCCTCGGGCCTATCGGGCGGCCGGCAACGCACTCGGGTCGAACCCCATGCCGATCGTCGTCCCGTGCCACCGGATCGTGCATTCGGGCGGCGGGCTGGGCGGGTACACCGGCGGCCTGGAGCGGAAGGAGTTCCTGCTGGGGCTGGAGGGGGCTCTGGCCTGAGGAGCGCTTGATAGGCTTCGGCCCCATGCGGCGCGACGAGCGCGGCACCGTCGTGGGGACCATCCTCCTCCTGCTGTTCCTCTTTCTCGTCCTGGCCGCCGCCGGCGACTACGTCATGCGGTTCATCGCCGAGGGCCGGATCGCCCGGAGCATCAGGATGGCGGTGGACCTGGACGAGGATCCGAACGTGGAGCTCCAGGGGTTCCCCTTCGTCTTCCGGGTTCTGGAGGGACGATTCGAGCGCGTCGACGTGGACGCAGCGCTGGTCGAGGTCGAAGGCTTGGCACTGGAGGAGGTTCACCTGGACTTCCGGACCGTCCGGTTCCCCGAGTGGGACCTGGTGGCCGGGGGGTCAGGCGAGGTCACCTCCGAGGGAGGGACCGCGGTGATCGAGGTCACCGACGCGGCGCTCACCGAGTTCCTCGCCGGGCAGGGTGGCGTGGACGCGGAGGTCGATCTCACGCCGGGGTCGGCCACGGTGGGAGGGGTGTCGGGCTCCCTGGAGATCGAGGGCGACGTGCTGGTCTTCCGGTCCGGAGGCGGCGGCGCGGGGTTCGAGGTTCCCCTGCCAGAGCTGGTGCCCGGTCTGACGTACGGGAGAGTCACGGTCGACTCGGGCTTCGCCATCATCCGGGCCAGCCTCGCCGGGGTCAGGTTCCGGCTCGCCGACTGAGCCCAGTATGCTCTGCGGACCGTGACCGAGACCGTGGTCGAGACCATCCCTCCGCACGGGGGCAAGCTCATCGATCTCCTCCTTACCGGCGCGGCCGCCGAGTCGGCCGCCGCGGATGTGGACCAGTACCCCAAGGTCCCACTTGGTCTCCGCGAGGTGGCCGACCTGGAGATGCTGGTGACCGGAGCGATGTCCCCGCTCACCGGATTCTTGGGAGAGAAGGACTACCGGTCGGTCCTCAGTGAGATGCGCCTGGCCTCCGGCCTGCCCTGGAGCATCCCCATCACGCTGTCGGTGGACGACGACGGCGTCAAGCGGGTCGGCCGTTCGGATGCCGTGACCCTGACCATCGACGACCAGGCCGTGGCCGTCCTGGAGGTCGAGGAACGGTACCGCCGGGATCGTGAGGTGGAGGCCCAGGCGGTGTTCCAGACCACCGACAGCGCGCACCCCGGGGTGGCGGCGCTGGACCGGGCCGGGGACTGGGTCCTGGGGGGATCGGTCAAGGGGTTCCGGCTTTCCCAGCACGACACGTTCGCCGATCACCGGCGCACCCCGGCGCAGACCCGCGAAGCGTTCGCGGAGCGAGGGTGGCGCAAAGTGGTGGGCTTCCAGACCCGCAACCCCGTCCATCGAGCCCACGAGTACATCCAGAAGTGCGCCATGGAGATCGTCGACGGGCTCTTGCTGCACCCGTTGGTGGGAGAGACGAAGGGCGACGACGTCCCCGCGGACGTCCGGATGCAGTGCTACGAGATCCTCCTCGAGGGCTACTACCCCAAGGACCGGGTGCTGCTCTCCGTGTTTCCCGCGGCCATGCGGTACGCGGGTCCCAAGGAAGCCATCTTCCATGCGCTGGTGCGGAAGAACTACGGGTGCACGCACTTCATTGTCGGAAGGGATCACGCGGGAGTGGGCGACTACTACGGGACGTTCGACGCCCAGCGGATCTTCGACAGGTTCGACCCCGACGACCTGGGGATCGTGCCGCTGATGTTCGAGCACGCGTTCTGGTGCCACCGGTGTGAGGGCATGGCTACCCCCAAGATCTGCCCGCACGGCGAGGAGGACCGGCTGATCCTGTCGGGGACCAAGGTCAGGGAGATGCTGCGGAAGGGCGAGCGGCCCCCGCCGGAGTTCTCCCGCCCCGAGGTCGCCGACGTGCTGATCAGGGCGATGTCCGAACGCTGATCAGGCCGGGGCGTTCGGTCCCGGACCAAGCCCCAGCTGGAAGTGCGTGGCTCCCATGCACCGGTCCATGACCACCTTCAGTCCGCCCTCCGAGGCGATCCGGTCGGCCTCGTCGGAGGAGATGCCTTCCTGGAGCCACAGGACCTTGGCCCCGGCGGTCACCGCGTCCTTGGCCACCCCCGGTGTCTCCTCCGAGGGGCGGAACACCTCCACCACGTCGATCGGCTCGCCGATGTCGGCGAGCTTCTCGTAGACCTTCTCTCCGAGGATCTCGCCTCCCCGGGGATTGACCGGGATGATCCGGTATCCCTGCCGCTGGAGGTATCGGGGAACGGTGTGGGCGGCCTTCGTCTCGTCGCCGGAGATGCCGACCACGGCGATCGTCTTGGTGTCCTCGTAGATCTTCCGGATCTCTTCCAGGTCCTTGATGGCCATCTCGTTCCTCCTATCCCAGGTATCCCTCCAGCAAACCGCTGAGCTGGTTGTGATGTTCCGTGGTCCGGAAGTCGTGGAGGACGTTGCCGTCCAGCACGTGCTCGTCGACGCGGCCCTGTCGGCGGCAGTAGACGCTTGGGTGGATGTCGTTCCGGTCGTCCGTCTCCACCGCCACCGCCACGGCATCCGAGCCGTTCGTATCCACGAAATGGGCGAGCGGCTGGATCCCCCGGTCCAGGATGCCCTCATCGCCGAAGCTGATCACCCGGGCCAGGTAGGACTGCTGGTGCCACAGCTCGGGGGCCTTCGTCACTTCCGACAGGAGCAAGGGGACCACCTGGTCCCGCGAGAGCTTCGTGGGGGTGGGCGTCCAGCCGAACCGGGTCGTGGCGATGTGCTCGGCCAGGATCCGGGCGTTGTACCGGAACCCGTGCACCGATGCGGATCCGCTGGGACGGCCGTACTTCTTGAGGCCGATCGAGCCCTGGGTGATGGAGCCGGCGAAGAAGATGCCCGGTACCGAGGTGCTCTCCCAGAACGGCGTCTGTGCGGGAAGCCTGCCCTGGTGGAACGAGGTCACCCCGATGTCCGGAAGATCTCGCATCGGCGTGGTGAACCCGGTTGCCGCGATGACCCGATCCACGTCGAACACCATGTCGCCGGGGACCGTGGTCCCCTTGCAGAACACGCGGTAGCCACTGTCCCTTCGCTCCACTCGCTCGATCGCGGCATCCAGGGAGTAGGTGCCGCCGCCCAGGGCGTGGTCCTCGAACGGCTGCAGGTACCGAGCCCGTGCTGCGGAGGTCGAGGCCGTGACGATGGACAGCCTCGCCGGCCGTGGCGAAGCCAGGATGATCTGCCGGGCCCAGGGAAGGAGCCCGTCGGCAAGCTCGAAGCCGGAGTTCCGCTTGCCGATGAGGAACACCCGGGCGTCGGCGAACGTCTTGGGAGGATCGGTGTCCACGTAGTGGGGGACGTCATCCAGCCCGGGGATGTCGGGCTTCCACGCCGAGGTCATCCCCACCGCAACGACCAGCACCCGGCACCGGTACTCGCCGTCGGACGTGATCACCGTGAATCCGTCGTCATCGCGGCGGGTGCCCTCCCACCGGCATCCGAGGCGGACCTTCACCCCACCCTGGTCGGCGAAGGCCTCCAGCCCCTGTTGCATCTCCGGTCGGGAGGGGAAGTAAGAGGTCCCGTCCATGAACTGGCGGACCAGGGCCTGGTGCGCCGGCTCCTCGCCCAGGAGGCTGTTCCAGTCGTACCACTGGTACTCCCGAGTGCCGCGCTCGGCGGGGGCGTAGGGCTTGGTCCAGGTGATCAGTCGCTGGAAGAACGGGAAGCGGCGAAACATCCCGGCCGGCTCCTGGTCGGCCGACAGAACGGCATGGTCGACGCCACGCCGGCGAAGCGAGTAGCTGATCTGGAGGCCGCCGGGTCCGCTGCCCAGCACGACCACCGGGTAGCTGCCGGGCGGAGAGGGGCGGTCGGCTAGCTCCGCCACAGGATCGTGTTGCGCAGCCGGCGAGCCTCGGCCTGGAGCATCCGGTACATCACCTTCGGGTTCTCCACCAGGAACGGCTCGACCTCAGGTCCCGGGAGGACCAGGCACCGCATCTGGCCCACGGCCACCACGTCGGCGGTCGGCGCCTCACCGAGCAGCACGGAGACCTCTCCGAAGAAGTCCCCCCTGCCCAGGCGGACTCGCTCCTGGCCGTCGATCCGGATGGCTGCTTCGCCGTCGATGATCACGTAGAAGTTCGAACCGGTGAACCCCTGGCGGATGATCCGCTGGCCCTCCCCGAACCACTCCTCCTCGAAGGTGTGGGCCGCGGCCTCCAGCCGGGGGCGGGGGAGGTCGGCGAACAGCGCCAGCCCCCCGATGATGTCGATGACGTCGTCTCGTTCGGCCATGGGTCGCAGTGA